>JALHUF010000310.1 GCA_022866195.1 Terriglobia bacterium | reverse complement strand
CGTGTGCCCTGCGCCCACCATACCGGCCAATTGCGCGGACTTCTTGTGAATCGGGCCGGTGACCAACGCGTCGAGCCGTCCCGCGCGGGCGAGCGCCACCCCCCGACGGATGGCTTCCAGAGCCGACCGTCCGCATTCGGGATGGACCTTGCCAAACGGGATGGCCTTGAGCGCGAAGTGAGCTGTGTCCAGGACGTGAATTCTCCCCGGAGGCACAGCCTCTGGCAGGTCCTCAAGGAAGGAGAGACGCTTGGCGAAGCCCAGCCGCCTAGCGTAGTGCTCCACCACGGCGCGCGCACCGATTAGAATCGGGCGCGCGGCGGCCAGGATCTTCGGGTCGCGTACCGCCTTGAGCGCCACCTCTGGGCCGATCCCCGCGGGGTCACCCAAGGTGATGCCGATTACAGGTTTCTGTCCTCGAACCCGACTGGGCACGCGTGCACCTCTGTAAGACCTGCCAGACTTCATCCACCTTGCCGAAGCCCCCTGCCTTGGTCACTAGGCGCAGGCCGGGGCGCCGTCCATCTAGCGCGCGGCTGCGCGCAATCCCCGGGCGAATCTCCTCCGTCACCCACAGCGTTCTTATCCGCAGACTATCACAAACGGCTTCCGCGGTATTCCCGCCCGTCACGAAAATGCCCCCCAGCCTAGGAGCGGCGAGAATCCTCGGAAGGAGCTTGTCCAGGAACGCGGTGAACTCCGCGGGGACACGCCCATCAAACGCTTGCGGAACCGTTACGGCCACATCTCTGCCGCTGCTCAGAGCCGAAAGGGCTGCGTTCAACCAGCGCCGGTGTTGCCGGCGATCCGGCGCCGGCGAGAAATCAACCACGTCAATTGCCGGTTCGACCTCCAGCCGCTGAAACTGCGCGTGGCTGACCGGTTGCCGGCTACCTTGGATGAGCAGCCAGGGACCCTTACTTTGAGCCTCCGGTGCAGCTTCGGGTCGGGGGAGCGGCGGGAGCACCGTGCGGACAAGCCCGGCAGAGCCTACCCAAAGCAATCGCGCCGGCGAATTGCGCAAAGCCCGCCCGATGGCGTCGAGGTCGAGCTCGCGCGTGGCATCGAGAACGACGCAGGGCGCTCCGTTCTGTACTTCGAGCGCTTTCCTGATGGCCCGTGCTCCACGACGCACAGACTCGAGTCCGACCTGTTGAGTATCCCAGCCGCAGCGCTGGCGGAGAATGGTGCGTAGGCTGCGCGCAGGTGCTGCCCCAGTGGCGTGCAAAAGGCCTTCGCACTCGGCGCGCCTCAGGCGCAGGTGGCCACCGCGCATCAGCCGGCCGCGGGCCGGAAAGGCCGGGCAAACGAGCACGCGCTCCGGGTGCGTTACGGCGGCCACGGCCTTCAATTCCTCGGCCCAGTGACCACGCAGAGTCGAGTCAATTTTCTGGTAGATCACTGGCGCGCCGCTGCGCTCCAACTCTTCAGCGGCGGCCCGGGCCCGCGCGACAGCTTCGCGGAGGGAGCAGTCGCGGCTGCGCGTGTTCATAACGACCACGGCTGCCTCTTCCGGCAGCGTTGAAAGGGTCTGGTGGGCAGTTCCGGGGCGCACCACGACAATGGGACGATAGCCCAAGCCAGTCAAGCGCCCTGCCACGTCGCAGCTCCCCGTCAGGTCGTCGGCCACGATCCCGTAATGCACGCCACCATTATAAGGTCGGGCAGGAATATGTCCCACCGCCAGCTTTAGGGACGAGCAAGGGACTCGCTGGTAGGTTCCTCAAACACCGTACGGAAACGGACACTTGCGGGGCCGCATTTCCGGCGGAGCGCCAAATTGCCCGTCTGGGACTGATTGTCCCTCTGGGGTAGCAGGATCCTCCATGCGCTGGTATCCGCTCAACCTCCTATCCGAAACCCAATCGTTACGTCTCACCCCTCAGGGAGCGACTGCCCAGCCGCTCCTTGAAGCCGGGCGGCACATTCAGCCCGGGGTAAACCGAAGCAGGGAACATTCTGCGAGGCGGCCGCGTATTTGGGGTTATAGGCCCTGGGGCACAAGCCTGGGGCGAGGTGAACGCAGATGGCCAACAACCACAAGAGCAAGCGTCGGCGCTGGATCTTCCTGGGAGTAGCGGTATTCGTCGTGGTAGTGGGCATTGTGGGAGGCACGACCCTGCTGCGCTCCAACAATCAGATTGACCCTTCCAAGCTGGCCCGAGTGGAGCGCGGGGACTTGGCGCGTTCCGTCGTGGCCACGGGCAAGATCGAGCCTCTGGCGAAAGTGGAGGTCAAATCGAAGGCCAGCGGCATTGTCAAGCAAGTCTTTGTGGATTATGGCGACCGGGTTCGGCAGGGCCAGGTGCTGGTCGAACTGGATAAAGAAGAGGTGCAGGCCCGCGTGCGTGAGGCTCGCGCCACGCTGTTGGCCGCGCAGGCCGCTCAGGAAGCCAGCCAGGCGACTTACGAGCGCAACCGGGTCGAAGCCGAAGGCCCCGACGTGCCGTTCCTGAAGGCCAGCGTGGAGCGCGCCCAGAGGCTGCACGGCGACGGCCTGATCGCCCAGGCGGTGCTGGAAGACTCGGAGAAGGCCTATCAGATGGCGCTCAACAAGCAGATGGTGGCGCTGCTCAATGTTTCCGTCACGCGCGCCGAAGTGGCCCGCGCCAAGGCCCAGGTAGCGCAGACGCAGGCGGCGCTGGAGCGCGCCGAAGAAGACCTGCGCAACTCCACGATTATCAGCCCCATGGACGGCCTGGTGCTTTCCCGCAATGTCGAAATCGGCGATGCGGTCAGTTCCATTCTGGTGCTGGGTTCCCAGGCCACGCTGGTGATGACCCTGGGCGACGTGAGCGAAGTGTACGTGAAGGGCAAGGTGGACGAGGCCGACATCAGCAAGGTGTACATGGGCCAGCCGGCGCGCATTGTAGTGGAGTCGCTCAAGGAGAAGAAATTCGAGGGCAAGGTGACGAAGATCTCGCCCCTGGGAGTGGAGAAGGACAACGTCACCACCTTCGAGGTCCGCGTTTCCATCCACAACCCCAGCGGGGAACTCAAGGCCAACATGAGCGCCAACGCCGAGATCATCCTCGAGGAAAAGAAGGGCGTACTGCTCATCCCCGAGGCCGCGGTCATTTACGATAAAGAACGCAAGGCCTCCCTGGAAATCCCTGACCCCAAGGCGGAGAAAGGCCGGCGTAAGGTCAGCGCCAAGCTCGGCATTTCCAACGGCGTCAAGACGGAGTTGATCGAAGGAGTGAAGGAAGGGGATCAGGTGGTTCTGCAATAGTTGGGCACTCAGCCATCAGCCCTCAGCAATCAGCCAGAAGCTGAAAGCTGACCGCTGACGGCTGAAGGCCTTCGCGAAGGAAACTGCTGCAATGGTTTTCCGGGATTTGCTGCTCGACACACTGCGCACCCTCTGGACGAACAAGCTCCGGACGTTCCTCACCATGTTCGGCATCGCCTGGGGCATCGTCTCGATCACGTTGATGGTGGCGGCGGGCGAGGGCTTGAAAGTCGGCATCGTCAAGCAACAGGAGACCTTCGGCAAAGACATCATGATCGTATTCAGCGGACGGACCAGCTTGCAGGCGGGAGGATTGCGCGCCGGCCGCGACCTGCGCTGGCAGGATGACGACTACCTTCACGTCCAAGAGGAGGCGTCCGCTTGCCGCGACGTGGTTCCCGAGCTCGGGCGGGGCGACCTGACCGTCACCAGCCTGTACAACAACGGTTCTCCTTCCGTGAACGGCTCGTTGCCGCCCTTTGCGGAAATGCGTTCCGTCCGCGTGGGTGAAGGACGATTTTATAACTGGGACGATCAGGCCAAGGGGCGACGCGTGGCCTTCCTGGGAACCAACATCAAAAAGCAGCTCTTCGCCGGCCGCCCAGCCGTCGGCGAGCAGATTCACATTAACAGCATTCCCTACACCGTGATCGGGGTGATGGAAAGCAAGGATCAGAATTCCAGCTATGATGGCTGGGATGTCGACAAGATTTTCATTCCTTTCAGTGCAATCATGAGGGACTTTCCCGAAAAACCTCCCTCGACGCCTCACAATATCGACCGCCTCCTGGTAACTCCGAAATCTTACGCCGAACACGAGACGTGCAAGTACCAGGTCCGCCGCGCGCTGGGCCGCCTCCACAACTTCGACCCGAACGACAAGGAAGCAGCCCCCATCTGGGACACGGTCGAAAATGCCAAAGCTTTCTACGTCCTCATTGACAGCATGAAGTATTTTCTGGGCGCCGTGGGGCTGACCTCGCTTTTCCTGGGTGGCATCGGGGTGATGAACGTGATGTTGGTGGCGGTGCGCGAGCGGACCCGCGAAATCGGCGTCCGCAAGGCGGTGGGAGCCAGCTCGCGTGCCATCCTCGGCCAGTTCTTCGTCGAGACCCTGATCGTCGCCTTCCTGAGCGGCGGCGCAGGGCTCGGCATCGCTTACGGAGTTTGCGCGCTGGTGAACCTGATCCCCATGCCGCCATTCTTCGCCGGATTGCTGCCCACTTGGAAGGTGGCTTTTCTTTCATTCCTGCTTCTTAGCACGGTGGCGGTGCTTTCGGCCCTGTATCCTGCTCGCCGAGCTTCGGTGATTGACCCGATTGAGGCACTGCGGTATGAGCCAGGCGGATAAATTGCCAACACTCAGCTGCCAGTTCTCAATGGTTCGAGCGCATCGGTTTGAGACCGAGAACGGACCGGGAACAGATGTTTAGAGAAATCCTGATCCAATCCTGGATCGCATTAAAGCGCAACAAGCTGCGCAGCTTCCTCACCATGCTGGGCATCGTCTGGGGGATTGCCGCGGTGGCGTTACTGATCGCCTACGGCACCGGCATGCGCTCCGTCATCGTGGCCGCATTCGACGCATTTGGGAAAGGCGCCGTCATCTGCTGGCCGGCGCAGACCAGCGAGCAGGCCGGAGGCCAGCGTGCCGGCAAGCAGGTCCGATTCGAAAAAGAGGACATGGAGCTCATGGAGCAGGAAGCCACGCTGGTGAAAACCGTCTGCATGGAGACGGTGCGCTGGCTCCCGATCTCCTATGGCAACCGCATGGCGAACACCGCCATTCGCGGCGTCTGCCCCGAGTACGGTCGGATGCGCAACGAGGTGGCGAGCCAGGGGCGCTGGCTCAGCCCGGAAGACGAAGTGGAGCGGCGTCGCGTGGTCTTCCTCGGCGCCCGGCTGCGGGAGAAACTCTTCAGCGGACGTCAAGCGGTCGGCGAGACCGTGCGGATTTCGGGGGTTCGATTCACCGTCGTCGGGACGATGGATCGGAAGATTCAGGACAGCAACTACTTTACGAGCGACGACGAATCGTGTTGGATACCGTACTCCTCGGCCGGCGACCTGTGGAACACGCGTTACGCCTCCGTGCTGGTTTTTGAGCCCATCGCCCCGCAATTCGAAAAGCAATCCATGCAGCAGGTGCGGGCGGCAGTGGCCAAGCGCCAACGTTTCTCGCCCACCGACGAGCGGGCCATCATGATGTTCGGCCGCGAACAGTTCCGCCCCATCATCGACGGCATCACCATCGGGCTTCAGGTCCTGCTGACGTTTATCGGCGCCCTGACCCTGGGCATCGGCGGAGTCGGGGTGATGAACATCATGCTGGTCTCTGTGGACGAGCGCATCCGGGAAATCGGCCTCCGCCGCGCTCTGGGCGCGCGCCGGCGGCACATTCAGGCGCAGTTCCTTTCCGAGGCCCTGGCGCTGACCCTGGCGGGAGGGATCCTCGGGATGGGCGTGGCCTACGCGCTTTCCGCGCTCATCGGGACGTTGCCGTTCTACGGTCCGCTTTATGAAGACACCTCAGGCAAGGGTGATATTCACCTGGCGATTTCGACGTCCACGGTCCTCGTCTCGGCGGTCATCCTGATCTTGGTCGGATTGATCAGCGGCACGGTTCCGGCGCTGCGCGCTTCGAGGCTGAACCCTGTCGAGGCGCTTCGCTATGAATAGGAGGAAAACGCTATGAAGACTCGTTTACGTTGGATTCCGGCGACGTTGGCCATCCTCGTGCTGCCTCTGGCCCTGGCCGTTGCCGCTTACGCCCGCGCGGCTGAGGGCTCGTTCGAGCGCGCGCTGAAGGTGACCGGCCCGGTTGATCTCACGGTGACCACGGGCTCCGGTAACATCGATATCAAGACCGGCGGGGCGGGGAGCGTGCATGTCCGCGGCCTCATCCGGGTGAACGGCAACTGGCACCTCAGCGCGGAGGAAGCCGAACGCCGGGTGCGTGCCCTGGAGTCGAATCCGCCCATCGAACAGACCGGCAACAGTATCCGCATCGGGCACATCGAGGATCCGGCGCTGCGCCGCCACGTTTCGATCAGTTACGAACTCGTGGTCCCCGTGGAGACGCGGGTCACCTCCGACACCGGCTCGGGCGACCAGTCGATCATCGGTGTGCGCGGGCCCGTGAAAGCTGATACCGGCTCCGGCAATGTGAAGGTTTCCAGGGTCGGGGATGTGGTGCGGGCGCAGACGGGCTCTGGAGATATCCAGCTTGATGCCGTCAAGGCCCAAGTCTACGCGGAAACCGGCAGCGGGAATATCCGCGCTACCGGTGTGGACGGCGGCTTTGTGGGCACGACGGGCAGCGGCGATGTGCGGCTGGAGCAGACGGCGGCCGGGCCCGTCACGATCGAGACCGGCTCCGGGAACGCCGACATCAGCGGCGTGCAAGGTTCCCTGCGCGCCCATACGGGCAGCGGCAACCTGACGGCCGACGGCCAGCCCAGCGGCCCGTGGAAGCTGGACGCCGGCTCCGGCAACATCACCTTGCGGTTGCCCGCCCAGGCGGCTTTCGACCTCCATGCCGGGACGGGCTCCGGGGAAGTCTCCACGAGCCATGAGATTACCGTTCAGGGCAAGCTCAGCCGCCACGAGCTGCGGGGCAAGGTGCGGGGCGGCGGCGTCCTGGTGGAAGTCAGCACCGGCTCGGGTGATATCCACATCGAGTAGCCCCGCGGCGGCTAAGCATTCTCTCTGCTGAATCCTTCCCCTCGGGGGTGCCTGGGAGTGTGCGCGGCGAGTGAACCTCGCCGCGCAAGAACTTGCCACAAGTGACATAATCCTTCCCCTGGAAGCAATCCTGGAGCAGGAGTTCCCCTATGCCGCATCCTCTTACGCGTCGTGACCTCCTTCGGGCGCTGGGTGCAACCGGCGTGGCCGCCGCCCCGGGCGGGCGGTTGTGGCGAATCCACGCGGCCAGTCGCAGGAAGAAATCGCGGCGGCGCAGCAGCGGATGGTGCAGTGGTTTGACCGCTGGGTATAGCGACCCGAGGCACGTTTCTCCGGCGTGCTCGAAGGTATTGCGCGCGGCTTCAGCCTGACCTAGAATCGTGCCGCGCGGGCTGGCGCGGGGCAGAGCGGTTGCTTGCCACCCCGGCCAACCGGAGTGAACCGCCGCCCCTGTCCTCGTCCGTACCGCAGAGATTTCGGGAGGTTCCATAAAACGATGAAGACCTGTGTGACGACGGTGATGATCCTGGTGTTGCTCGGGGGTGTGTGCGCAGCGGCCCAGCGGGCCCGGCGTCCCGCCCAGCCCGAGGATACAGGTCCGGTGACGGTAATGCGCTCCGCCACCCTGCGCGTTACGATTGCGAGCGATACGGTGGGCGTCTTCGAGTATCTGTCGATTCCCGCCAAGCTGGCCGAGTGGTTCCCAGACCAGGCCATCATGGAACCCCAACTGGGCGGCAGGTATCACTTTCGCTGGAAGGATAAAGGGGGGGTTTGGAGCGGCGTGGTGACCGAATTCGTCCGCGGCAATACGTTGGCCTACACCTGGCTGCCGCCCGGCGAGGCTTTCGAGACAAATGTGCGCTTCAAGGTCGTTTCTCAGGGCGCGGAAACCGTGGTGGAACTCACGCACAGCGGCTTCGCTTCCAGCGCCGCGCAGGAGGAGGCGGTCAAGACCTGGACCTTCTACCTGCGAAATCTCAAATCAGTTGTCGAGGACGGGACGGACCTGCGGCCCCAGGTGCGACAAGCCCCCGCCCGCCGAGCGACACGTCCGCGCCGCTAAGCCGGCGCTCGCCGGCGCCCCACTCCCCGCAAGGTGGTATTACCCCTTCACTGCCGCTTCCACGCCCGCCTTGCGCAATTCCTCTGCGGCGGTCTCCGGCGCCAGGGAGTTGTAATAGACCTCTTTCAAACTGTACGACTTGGATTTGGTCGTGATGACCGGCAGGATCTCAAAATGCCAGTGATAGTCTTCGGTTATCGTCCGCCAGTTCCCGCTCCTTTCGAACTTGGCATTCACATTCGGGGCGGTGTGGAGCACCAAGTGGTAGGAGGAAGCCACCGATTCCAGGCGGCGGAGTATGGACCGCAGGAAACGAGCACAGTGGACCTGGCGTTCCCACTGGACTACATCTTCCTCGAAGGCGCAGTGGTGCTGGGAAGGCAGGACCCAGGTTTCGTAAGGCACGCGGGAGGCGAAGGGGCAGAAGGCCACGAACTGGTCGTCCCACTCCACCGTGCGCACCTGCTGCATCAACTCCTGCTTTAGAATGTCGCAGACCAGGCAGCGCTCTTTCAATTCATAGTAGCGCTGCGCGGAGCGCAGCTCATACCCCACCCGGCGGGGGATGAAAGGCGTCGCCGTAATCTGCGAGTGGGGGTGCTCCAGGTCCTGGCCGGCCGCCGTGCCTTGATTGCGAAATAACGTGACATAGCGGAAACGCCGGTCGCGCTTCAAGTCTGCCACGCGGGAAGTGCAGGCGCGCAAAACCTGCGCCACGTGCTCGTCGCTCTGCTGGGAGAGCGGCAGGTTGTGGTTCCGGTGCTCAATCACAATCTCGTGCGCTCCGAGGCTGCGCATCTTGTCGTAGAGGCCCTCGCCGCGTCGCTGGGCGTCGCCTTCAATGCGGTAGATGGGCCGGGGGTGAGGAATCACCCGAACTTGCCACTCCGCAGTGCCGTAAGGATGCACGTAAAGAGTGCGCGGAGTAAGAGCTTCCTGGCCCGGACATAAGGGGCATCCCGCCACCTGCGGCCAGGGGCCCTCCCCCTCTTCCTGGATTACCCAGCTCTGAGTTATGGGGTCTCTGCGCAGTTCCATTGCCCCTCCAT
>JALHUF010000309.1 GCA_022866195.1 Terriglobia bacterium | reverse complement strand
ATACAGTAGACGTTGACTCCATAATAGACAGTTTATTCGGAGGCAGCTTTTTCGGAGGGGGCTGCTTCGCCGACGGAGCGCCGGCGCCGTGCAGCATGGTCTTGGCCCAAGTAGCCGCTGGCGCGGCTGTGCAGTGCCCAGATAATGGATGCGGTCCTGTCGCAATCGGCGGCGTGCTGGCGCATTTCTCGGCCTATGAAACGGGCAGCGGGTATGTGCCGTACGCGGGACCCGGCTCGACGTTCTCCACGGAGGACCAGGCACTTGCCGCTGGAGCAATGTACGCCGAGAATCAATCGTTACTTAATAACGGCAATGAACACTGCGGCATGACCTATGGAGCGAACGGTCAGTACGGGTATACGGCGCCTGTCGAAGGGGCTCATGCCAACTGTCAACCTCTGAATGCAAACTCCCTCGTCCCAGCAGGCGCTGATGCAGTAGGTGGCTACCACTCTCACCCAAATGATCCGAACTACTATCATGAGCGGTTCTCGGGACAACCGGGGGACTATCCCGGCCTGGGAGGCGATGTAGGATGGGCACAAACCACTAACCGCCCGTTTGGTTTTCCCTTGTCGCTGGGAACGCCGGAGGGTCGGGTGATCATCTACTATCCAGCCGGCAATTGTCAGGTGTTTGTCTCGGGAAGCCCGGTAGGCACGGGAACGACGATCCCAATATGTCATTAGGAGCGGACACATGAACCGTAGAGAGCTCGTTGGTGCGTTGGCTGCCTCATTCGGTTGCTCCTCCGTGAGCGCATCGAAGGTAGCTTCGTCTGACAAGGTGCTGGCTGCCCCCAGCCTAATTCGCCTGATCGCCAACCCAAGCAGCTTTGACGGCCGCCGATTGGGGGTGGTCGGATACCTTGCCAACAATGGCGTTGACCGAGCACTAGGACTATACGTGTCCGAGGTTGACGCCCGCAATTTCATTGTCCCGAATTCGGTTGATTTAAGGATCGAAGAATCATCAATCGAGAGTTTGATCGGTAAGTATGTAACCCTCGCTGGGACTTACCATGCTCCGCCTGAAGCGGTCTCGACTTATAACGGCTATCTTGACCACATTTCAAACCTCAAAGCCTGGGGGTTGGGCGACAGCCGGTAGCGGGTAGATTCTCTCTTGATTTTCAAGTGGTGATGACCTCCTGGGGCGATGTCCAAGGTTGATCGCCTGCGCGGGTGGCGCAGGGCCCGGCTTTTTCGAACTCTGCGGTTCTTTCGGTCAGGAGAGCCGCAGAGTTTCTGGGACGCGAAACTCTGCGCACCCCCTTCAACGACGGATGAAAAGTGGTAGGCCTGGAGGGATTCGAACCCCCGACCCACGGTTTAGGAAACCGTTGCTCTATCCTTCTGAGCTACAGGCCCACGCAGTAGAGGGCGCCCAGGCCCTCGCAACGCATTCAAAGCGTAGCACTGTAACGCTGCGCCTGTCCACGGCTTGCGGACTTGGGACCTACGCGGGCGCAGCAAGCGGCAGAAGGGTCTGGAAGTAATCTCCCGCATCTTCCAGGGAAAGCTCGACCGGCGGGTCGTCTCGCTCCCGTGCGGGGGCCGGCCCGGGTTGAGCTTCAGCTTGGAGGTAGGCGGTGGGGCTCCCAGACGCGCCGCTCCCCACCCTGGGCGTCGAGATGGCTGCTTATGCCGTGGGAACTTTCGCGCGGCGCTTGGCGGCGGGCCGTTTCTTCTTGGGTGCTTCGCCTTCGGCCACCTCGAAGGCGGCCAGGGAGGTGACGAACATTTTCAGGCCAGCCGTATCGAACTCAACGGTGGTCCGGTCGTCGTCACGTGCCACGATGGTGCCACACCCGTACTTGGCATGGCGAATGTACTGTCCAGGCTTCAAATGCATCGGTTTCCTCTCGATTCAGAACCGGCGTTTGCGGTCGGGGCGATCGTGGTGACCACGGCCCCCGGGGGGCCGCGCGAAGTCCGCGCGCTGCGGCCGCGCCTCGTT
>JALHUF010000308.1 GCA_022866195.1 Terriglobia bacterium | reverse complement strand
CGCCTCCGGCGACACGTCAATCTCGCCCTGCGGCGCCGCGGCGGGCAGAGCGGCCGGAAATGCCATCCCTCCCAGTGCCGCAAGTGCGGCTAAAAGAGCGACGTCCCGCCAACCTGGAGTCAATCGGCTGCTGTGCGTCATGGTAAATCCAATAAAGGAGATTTTGAATCCGGAGCGCATCTTAGGCCCGGGAAGGGCGGAAGTCAAGGCGCACGGCTGGCGTCAGGGATAACCAGAGGCAGCGCGCCTGCGGAACTCAACGCCGCAATCAGGCGCGGATTTTTTCGGCCTTGATGATCCCCTCACCTTCCTTGATGGTGAGGATTTGATTGGCTTCGATGTTGGCGAATCTTTCAACCTTCTGAGTAGTCGGCCACTTCACTTCGATAAGATCAACCACCTTGGCCTGCCCCAGGCCAAAATGCAGCCGCAGGTCGCTCTGCGACATCACGCTGGTGCCGCTGTGGACTTCATCGATTTGGGCATGCTTGCCGGTCACCACGCGGACGCGAGCCCCGATGGCGGTGCGGTTGCACTTCGTCCCGAGCAATTTGATCTTGATCCAATTATTCTGGTTGCCGCCGTCATTGCGCAGCAGCGAAGGCGGGTCATTCATGTTCAGGATCAGTACATCGACGTCACCGTCGTTGTCATAGTCGCCGAAGGCAATGCCGCGGCTGGAGTAGCGCTGGTTGACGCCCGGCCCCATCTCCTTGGAGACGTCCTTGAACTTGCCGTTGCCCAAGTTGTGATACACGATGCGGGGTGTCTTCAGGGTGGCATCCAGGTTGTAATTCTCGATTTCCGGATAGACGTGGCCTGTGGTGTGGAAGATGTCAGCCCAGCCGTCGTTGTCGTAGTCCACGAAGCCGGCGCCCCAGTTCACGTACTGCGTGTTGACACCGATGCCGGAGACGAAGGTGACGTCGGTGAAAGTCCCGTCGCCGTTGTTGTGGTAGAGATTGCAAGTATCGTCGGCGAAATTGGTCTTGAAGATGTCCAGCCAGCCATCGCAGTCATAGTCGGCCACGCCGAGGCCCATGCCCGCCTGCTCCTGGCCGTCCTCGTTGTAGGCACAGCCGGCCATCACCGCGACATCCTCAAACGTTCCGTCGTGATTGTTGTGGAACAGAATGCTCGGCTCGGAATCCACCGCCACGTAAATGTCGGGCCAGCCGTCGTTGTCGAAATCGTAGGAGACCGCGGTGATGGAATAGCGCGGCCCGGGTTTCAGGATTCCGGCTTTTTCCGAGACATCCGTAAACGTCCCATCGCCGTTGTTGTGGTAGAGGATGTTCATTCCTCCGGGCAGGCCGCGCGGGCCGCACATCACCGGGATGCCCTTCCACTGGCAATAGCCCGTCTGGCCCGGAACCGGAACCTTGGCGATGTCAAGCTCGATGTAGTTGCAGACGAACAGGTCCAGGAAACCGTCGCGATCGTAATCTACCCAGGTGCAGCCCGAACCCCAGCGGACGCGCTCTTCGTACAAGCCGGCCTGCTTGGTAACGTCGGTGAAGGTGCCATCGCCGTTGTTGTGCCACAGCACGTTGTGGCCCCAGTAGCCGCAGAACAGGTCGTCCCAGCCGTCGTTGTCGTAGTCACCCACGCAGACGCCGGTGCCCCAGCCGGTCCGTCCCAGGCCGGCCTTGGCGGTCACGTCGGTAAACGTACCGTCTCGGTTGTTCTTGAAGAGATGCTGGATCGGAGCGTTTTCCGGCGTGTAGGTCTCTTCGAACCGGACGCCATTCGTCAAGTAGATATCCAGCCAGCCGTCGTTGTCGTAGTCGAAGAAAGCCATCCCGCTGCCCTTCGCCTCCACGATGTACTTCTTGCTTTTGACGCCGCCCCAGACGTTGGGTACCGTGAGGCCGGCTTGCTGGGCAACATCCACGAAGGTGATGGGCGAAGTGCCCTGGGCGCCAGGCAGCGGGGCCGCCTGCAACGTTGGCCGGCCGCTCCACCTCCACAAGGGAGTGGTGAGCGCGTCGAGAAGGTTCGACCCCAGCAGAATGGCCGAGGAACCGAGGAGTTGGCGACGAGAGAATTTCATTCCGAAGTCAGGCGACCCTGGATAATGCCGCGACCCTCTTGGAAACTGCGCGTGAATTCGCGGCCCGACCAAGAGTTTATTCCGCAACCGGATTTTTCATTATACACCAGGCGCGTCCCTTCCCGCCGAGACGCAGACGCCCGGCCAGCGGCCTGTCCCGGCCCTGTCGGGAAGACTCACCACTCCTAATGGTGGGCGGGTTATGTAACCCGGCGGCAGATGTAGGGCAGGTTGCGTTCTTCTGCAAGATTCAGTAGTTCTTGACGGAAGGATCCAGTGCCGGCTTACTTGTCCGCGCGCGTCTTGCTCTCCTGGCGCCGGCGGCCGTATTCCTTTTTGAGCTTGTAGGTGATGCTGTCCACCAGGGCTTGCCAGCTCGCCTCGATGATGTTTTCAGAAACGCCCACGGTCCCCCAGGTTTCCTGGCCGTCGCTGGTTTCGACGAGCACGCGCACCTTGGCATCGGTAGCGTCTTTGGCGTTCAGCACGCGGACTTTGTAGTCAGTCAAACGAATGTCGCCAATACAGGGGAAAAAAGTGGTGAGCGATTTCCGCAAGGCCCGGTCCAGGGCGCTCACCGGACCGACCCCTTCGGCGGCCGTGTGTTCTTCCTTGCCGTCCACGCGCAACTTGATGACGGCCTCGGAATGGGGCTGGTGGGCTCCCCGCTTCTCGGTGATGACGCGGAAGCCGTCCAACTCGAAAAACTCGGGCAAGTGATGCACCAGCTTATCGAAGAGGATTTCAAAGGACCCCTCGGCGCCTTCGAACTGAAAGCCGTCGTGCTCCAGCTCCTTGAGTTTTTCCGCCACGACCCTGGCGTCCGGAGAGGACTTGTCGATCTCCAGGCCCAGCTCCTCCGCTTTGTAAATCACGCTGCTCTTTCCGGAAAGTTCGGAGACCAGGACGCGGCGTTCGTTGCCCACTGCCGCGGGATTGATGTGCTCGTAAGCAGACGCCTCTTTCACCACCGCGCTCACATGAATGCCGCCCTTGTGGGCAAATGCGCTCTTGCCGACGTAGGGTAGATCGTGCCGAGGAATAAGGTTGGCCAGTTCGCTGACGTAGTGGGAGACTTCCGTCAGGCGCTTGAGGTTTTGCTTGCCGATCGAGCGCATGCCCAGCTTGAGCTCAATATTGGGAATCACGGAGCAGAGGTTGGCATTGCCGCAGCGTTCTCCATAGCCGTTGATGGTGCCTTGCACATGCACTGCCCCTTGCTGTATAGCGACGATAGAGTTGGCCACGGCCATTTCGCAATCGTTGTGGGTGTGAATTCCCAGGGGCGTCTTGACATGTTTCGCGGCGGCCTGAAAGCGCTCGCGAAGGTCAGCAGTCAGCGTGCTGCCGTTCGTGTCGCACAACACGATGGTGTCGGCTCCCGCTTTTTCGGCGACTTTGAGCGTGGCCAGCGCATACGCCGCGTCGGCTTTGAATCCGTCAAAGAAGTGCTCCGCGTCATAGATCACTTCCTTGCCTTTGGATTTCAAATACGCCACGGACTCACGAATCAGCTCGAGGTTTTCGTCGAGGGAAATCCCCAGAGCCACTTTCACATGGAGATCCCAGGTCTTCCCAAAAATCGTCACCACCGGGGTGTTGGCTTCGATGAGGGCGTGAATGTTGCGGTCGTGCGCCACGCTGTGGCGTGGGTGGCGAGTGCTGCCGAAGGCCGCGAGCTTGGCATGCTTCAGCCTCAGTTCCTGGGCGCGGCGGAAGAAAGCAATGTCCTTGCTGTTCGAGCCGGGCCAACCGCCTTCAATGTAGTCAATCCCGAGCTCGTCCAGCTTCTTGACAATGTGGAGCTTGTCTTCCACCGAGAACGAGACGTGCTCGCCTTGCGATCCGTCTCGTAAAGTCGTGTCGTAAATCAGGATTTTTCTCATAAGTTCGCCAAAATCGCGGGATTGAGGGCTAGGGCAGAATGACCGATGCGCCGGGAAAAGTCAATGTTCAGCGGCTGGGGCAGAGGCGGCGGGTTTGACATGTCCCGCAAGGCGGGATCAACCGAGCGGATTCCATGTGTAGGACTGGCGGGAGCGCATGAGAAGCCCGTGGCATCCCGCAGGGTGGGACCATGGCTTTTCCCAGGACTGACAAGCGGGTGTGAAAACGCCCCTCTGTAGCGGCGGTCTGCGCCCGCCGGCCTTGGACCTCTAAGGATTTCGGCGCTCATAGCGCGCTGCTACAGCGCGCTAAAATGTGGCGCTACTGGAAAGTGCCGCGATTCCCAATTGACGCGATAGGCGGAAAGGAATATGTTTGGCCGTTCTCCGACGCTTGGTGCCCCGCCAGATACCACGGGCCGCGCGCGGTCAAACCGGGAAGCCTGGGATGCTTCGCTGCGCTCAGCATGACATGAGCACCAAACTGCCGGGCTGACCTGTCCCGGCGAAGTCGGGAACCCCGCCGCTATGAAGAGAGCACCAAGGAGCACGTGAAGCATGCAGCAGACAACTCATGATGTCTTGATCCTGGGTACCGGACTCGCCGGACTGCGCGCCGCGGTGGAGCTCTGCATCCAGACGCAGGGCGCGGCCGATATCGGCATCGTGTCGAAAGTGCAGGTGATGCGCTCGCATTCCGTGTGTGCCGAAGGCGGCACCGCCGCGGTGATGCGTCCCGAGGAAGGAGACAGCCTTGAGTTGCATGCCTGGGACACCGTGAAAGGAGCGGATTTCTTGGCGGACCAGGACACGGTGGATCGATTTGTGAGAACCTCGCCGGATGAAATCCGCCTCTTGGAGCACCGGGGAGTCCCGTGGTCGCGCCGCGACGACGGCCGAATCATGCAGCGGGCGTTTGGCGGCCATTCTTTTCCGCGGGCCTGCATGGCGGCCGACAAGACCGGCTTCTTCGAGATGCAGGCCCTCTACGACACCCTCGTCAAATACAACAGCTTCAAGCGCTACGATGAATGCTTCGTCACTTCCCTGCTGCTCGAAGGCGGACGCTTCGCCGGTCTCACGCTCTTCGATGCCCCCACGGGCGAGTTCTACGTCTTGCGCGGCAAGGCTCTCCTGATTGCTTCCGGAGGGTTGGGAAACCTTTATGGATTCACCACCTACTCGCAAACCGTCACGGGCGACGGACAGGCGATCGCCTACCGCGCGGGTCTGGCCTTGGAGGACCCGGAGTTCCTCCAGTTTCACCCTACAGGCCTCGTGCCCTCGGGGATCCTGATGACGGAAGGCTGCCGGGGTGAAGGCGGCTACCTGCGCAACAACCAGGGCGAGCGTTTCATGGAGAAGTATGCGCCCAAGATGATGGAACTGGCGCCGCGCGACATCGTTTCCCGCGCGGAGATGACGGAGATTCTCGAGGGCCGCGGCTTCCCGGGACCCGACGGGCTCGATTACCTCCAGCTCGATTTGACCCACCTGGGCGCCGAGCGGATTAACAAGCGCCTGCCCTTGATACGCGAAGTGTGCATCAAGTTTCTGGGGATCGACCCGATCACGCAGCCGATCCCGATCCGACCCGTGGCGCACTACTCCATGGGCGGTATCGAGGCCGACATCGACGGCCGGACGAAGGTGGAAAATATCTGGGCCGCCGGCGAGGTGGCGTGCCACTACATGCACGGCGCCAACCGGCTGGGATGCAATTCCACCGCGGAATGCCTGGTGTGGGGCGGCATCACGGGCGGTGAAATCGCGAAGTATCTGGCACGGGGCCCCACGCTGAGCGACGTGCCGGACAGGCAGGCACAGGACGAGGAGAAACGGATTTTTGACGGGCTGCTCAAACAGGGCGGAACGGAGAACCCGGCTCAGATCCGCCGGGAGCTGCGTACCCTGATGGATAAGCACGCGGGCGTCTATCGTACGGGCGAGTCAATGCAGGAGGGCCTGGCGAGAATTGCCGAACTGCGGCAGCGCTTCCGCAGAATCACTGTCCAGGACAAGAGCCGCATCTACAATACGAACCTCATTCAGGCGCTGGAGACGGAAAACATGCTGGAGTTGGCCGAGGTGCTGCTTTTCGCCGGCCTGGCACGCGAGGAATCCCGGGGGGCCCATTCCCGCACGGATTTCCCCAAACGCAACGACGTGAACTTCCTGGCCCACTCCATGGTTTACTACACGGGCGGCAAGCCGAGGCTGGAATACAAGCCCGTGACGATTACCACCTGGACGCCGGTGGAGCGAAAGTACTGAAAGGGTGCTGGGTTTTGCGTGCTAGGTGCTAGTGCCGTTCCAAATGTTTGGGGCCGTTTGATGGGATACACCGACCCCGCGAATAGAGTGGGAACGCGACTTCGCTAATAAAGTTGGAACAGCTCTCGGCGCCGGTTCGCAACTTGGGGATCGGGGTACAGATGGGTTGACGCGCACGTTAAGCGGAGGTCCAATCGAGGCCGTTCCTGCCGCCAGCGTGCGGGTTTCTGGGAAGCAAGCTACGGGTTTCGTTATTCGTTTGCGGCCCATCTGTTGGAGGAGGCTTACGACATCAGGACAGTCGGTAGCCACGACACGAGGTAGGTGGCGTGGGCTTTTTGTTTCTTCCAATAAAGAGCCCACGGCAAAAAGAGCTTGCCGTGGCTACATGCTCAGGTCAGTGACACGAAGATTGTACGTAATTACTTATCTTACATATCACCGAGCTTGGAAATACCCCATCCAACATCTCGACATGGCGGGGGTCCCAAATTCATGACCATTCAATTTTACAGCGTAGCTAAACTTTGGAGCGGGAGTTCGTATACATCGCAATATCGAATTATTACAACCGCTTTTAATCTTGCCGACGTTGAACGGCACGTCGTAGAACTAGCGTGGGCGCAACGTCTTTTCCACTATAAGCGGTTAGTCTGGACGCTAATCTATGGCTTCCTCTGTGGCATACCTATTGTCTTAACCCTTGTATGGTTTCTAGGACCCTTGATACCAATGACGATCTCGATGTTAGCCGGATATTATGTTGCAGACGGAGAAGTATTGGATGTCTACATGAAAAGAAAAGCATTCAGCGATAGAGCACTATGGTCGGGCAAACTTGCGGATGTGCACTGTGTAAGAGAGAAAGATTGGGATTCATTCATCAAGAGTCTTGAGAAAGCGGGGTAATATCGCGACGCGGGCTGGCGCATCACTTCACGGCCGGGGGTATCGTCGCTCATGCGGTTCACGTTGAGCGCGAAGCAATTGAAGGAGGTGGATCGCCACCATGACAATCTTGCTCGGATTAGTTTTCATGACCATAGGGGTCGTTTGTGGAGGAATTGTCACGTGGTTGCTAGGGAATCGCCAGCAGCGAAAGCTTATCGAAAGACTGAAGGATCTACTGCTGGACAGGCAACACGTCTCCCTCAGTGAGGAATTCTTTCTGGCCCGGCTCCTCGTTACGAAAGTCCGCAAGGCGCACTTCTCCCCGGATGTTATTTTCGCCGTATCGCCGGGCGGAGGCATGATCGCAGAATGGCTATCGCGGGTCGGTTTGGGAGACTCCAGCAACCCCATACCTGTCAGGTCCGTGCACGTCCACATCGAGCGATCAAGAGGCGGCGTTGTCGCCGAAAAGGCTGTCGTGAAAGAAGATTTGAAGGCCTTGACAGCAGGATTGCGATCCGACAGCAGGGTGCTGCTGGTCAATGACATTTCACGCGGAGGCTTGACACTCCAGGCGGTGCATGATTTCTTGACCCAATTCTTCCCGCCCGACAACGTTGCAGCCGCTACGCTGTTCTGTCACACTGACGCCCATACTAAGCCCAAGTTCTACGCGGCGATGACCGAGAAGGTGATCCGATTCGAGTGGAAGCATTCACCCATGTCTTGAAATCTCGGGTGCGCAGCAAACGGTTTCAGAGTGACTTAGGTTCCTCACGTAGCGCAGCCGCGGACGCGCCTGAACCCAGGCCTTAGGCTTCCGATCGATGATAGGAGGGGGCTGCCATAGACAATCGGTGACGAGTAATCGAAGATTGACGATTTGCGGCGCTTGAGCGCTGAGAGACTCGAAAACCGAAACTCGCCTAGGAGAAGACCCCGGATTTTGGGTTTCCGGTTTCCAACTTCTGGTCAATCGATAATCGTCGAAGGAGGCGGGCATGGCCGAAATCCAAAGACACGATAATCGGCTCGGAATCTGGGGATGGCTCGGGGGAGGGCGTTGGGGCATTGAGCGCTACGCCTACATACTGCATCGCCTCACCGGCCTAGGGATTCTTCTCTACTTCTTGATGCATATTGTGGTGACGAGCCTGCGCGCCCGCGGCATATACCTCTGGGTCGAAGGAGGATTCTTCCACCGGCCCATTTTCAAGGTCGGGGAGTTTCTGGTGTTCGCGGCTTTCGCCTACCACGCCTTCAACGGTGTGCGTCTCGTGCTCGTAGAACTCGGCTTCGCGGTGGGTAAGCCCATCGAGCCCGTCTATCCTTACAAGACGTCACTGAACGTCCAGCGGCCTCTGCTCATTGTGATGATGATTCTCGCAGCGATTTTTCTCGCGGTGGGCGGCTATGAATTCCTGGGACTGGCAAAGTAGGAGGAGCGATGCGTGAAACCAAATACTGGACCTGGCATATGGCAGCGGGAGTGGTGATCCTCTTCCTGCTCGGCGTGCACATGGTCACCATGCACCTGGGGGGCATCACGCATTGGTTTGCCCCGGCGGGCGGTGAAGCCATCTCCCAGGCCAACATCCTGTTTCGGGATGGCCGGCTGTTCTTCACCGTCACTTACATCCTCCTTCTGGGAGTGGCGCTCTATCACGGTCTCTACGGTCTGCGGACCATCCTGTTCGAGCTGACATTGAAGCCTGCCGTCGAAAAGGCAATTAGCTTCGTGCTTCTAGTGGTTGGACTGGGGCTCTTCGGTCTGGGCACCTGGGCGGCTATAACAGTGCATACCATCGCCATAGCGGGAATCAGGGGGTAGCTATGCCGGAAGACAGCAAAACCGTACGGCAAATAAAATTCCACGTCACGCGCTACAATCCCGAAAGCGATGGCGCGCCCTACGTGAAGACTTACACGATACCCGTGCGCGAGGGTATGACGGTGCTGGACGGCCTGCACTACATCAAGGACAACGTGGACTCGACGCTCGCCTGGCGCTATTCCTGCCGCATGGGTGTCTGCGGCTCGTGCGGGATGCTGCTGAATGGGCAGCCGACCTTGGCCTGCAACACCCAGATCCTGCACATCGCTAAGACCGACCTCACCGTGGCGCCATTGCCTAATTTCGACATCATCCGTGACTTGGTTCCCGATCTTCTGAGCATGTTCGACAAGCACCGTTCGCTGAAACCTTACGTCGTGCGCGCAGATGAAGCGGAGATCAATGACCCGGCAGGGGAGTTCTACCAGTCTCCGGAGGAACTAGAAGCCTATCTCCAGTTCACCTACTGCATCAAGTGCGGCTGCTGCATGGCCGCCTGCCCCACTTTGGCCACCGACGCGCGGTATTTGGGGCCCATGCCTTTGGCGGCGGCCGAGCGGTATAACGTGGACACGCGCGACGACGGGCGGCGCCAGCGCAACCAGCAGACGGGCAGCGCGCATGGCGCTTTCCGCTGCCACTATGCCGGCGAATGCTCGCGCGTCTGCCCCAAGGGCGTCGATCCCGCCAAGGCTATTCAGCTTCTCAAGCGCAAGTTGGTGCTGGATTATCTCCACTTAGCTCGCCGCAAAAAACCGTGCCAGAAGCTGCACGGGCCAGGCCAAGGCAAGCCCCTCCCCAACATCCCCGCGGGACCAGCAAAAACGGTCTAAGGGAATTTGATTACTCTCCGCGAGTCTCCCTGGCGTAAGCAACGAGACAACCTGGCTTGGCTGCACATACGTGTGCCGGCAATCCAAAATCCCAAATCCAAAATCTAGAATGGGTTCAGGCGGGGAGGCTCCAGCCTTTGGCGCCGAGGTTGTCGGCAGCGAGCACGTACGGTTGCGACTGCATGCTGTGCCGGGTGAGAACCGAGCGGATAGCTTCACCGATTTCTTCTGCCGCGCCGCGCACCAAGGCGAGGATACTCGGCCCCGCGCCACTCAAGCAAACCCCCAGCAAATCAGGATGGCGGAACCGGAGGGCTTCCTCCAGGCCCGGCACCAAGGCAGCACGGTAGGGTTGGTGCCAGCGATCATCAAACAGGGAGCGATGAAGGTCTCCCTTGCCGGAAAACAGTTGACCGGCCAGCGCCACGGCCCGCTGCAGGTTGTGGACCGCGTCGGGGCGGGAATACTGTGCGGGCAAGACTTCGCGCGCCTTCTCGGTGGGGAGAGCGAAGTCGG
>JALHUF010000307.1 GCA_022866195.1 Terriglobia bacterium | reverse complement strand
CGCCGCCTCCCGTGTTTGGAAAGGAGAACGAGGCCTACTCCAGATGCGGGTAGGCGTTTTTGTTTCCTTGTTCCGGCGGCGCGCCCCAGGGCGAAGTCATGCTGAGCGAAGCGTCTGTGATTCGCTTTGGCTCTTCGCTGCGCCTGCCTGCGGCAGCCAGGCTCAGGATGACAGCGGGTGTGCCGCTCACAGAACGGCGATAGAGCGATGCTGAAAGACAAATTCGGTCGCCAGATCCACGACCTCCGTATTTCGGTGACGGACCGCTGCAATTTTGCCTGCGTCTACTGCAAGTCCGCGGTCACGGACGACTACCTTCCTCAGCCCGAACTGCTAACCTGGGATGAATTCTTGAGCGTGGCGCGCATCTTGGCCCGGCTAGGCATTCGCAAAGTCCGGGTGACAGGAGGAGAGCCGCTGCTGCGTCCCGGGGTCGTGGATTTCATTGCCCGTTTGGGTGAAATTGAGGGCCTCGACGACATCGCGCTTACCACCAACGGTTACTTGCTGCCGGAAATGGCGCAGGAGCTTGCGGCCGCGGGCGCTCCCCGCGTCACGGTCAGTCTGGACTCGCTGAGGCCGGAGAAATTCGCCAAGCTGACGCGGGCGCCGGCCTCCGGCGAAAAAGTGGTGGCCGGCATCGACGCGGCACTGGCAGCCGGACTGGCCCCGGTAAAAGTGAACATCGTGCTGGTGCGGGGATTCAACGACGACGAACTGCTGGAGTTTGCGCGCCTGGCGCGGCGGCGTAACGTGATGGTGCGGCTGATTGAATACATGCCGCTGGATGGTGATCGCGCCTGGAATCGCGCCCTGGTAGTGACGGCCCAGGAGGTTGTTGAAACCATCCATCCGATGTTTCCTCTGCTCGAGATTCCTCGCCGTTTCCCCAGCGAGACCGCGTTGCGCTATCGTTTTGCGGATGGCCAGGGGGAAATCGGCATCATCGCCCCGATTTCCGTTCCCTTTTGCGGCCAGTGCAGTCGCATCCGCCTGACGGCCGACGGGAAGATTCGCACCTGCCTGTTCTCGCTGAAAGAACACGACCTGCGCCACCTGCTCCGCAATGGCGCGGGTGATGAGGACCTTGCGCAATTCGTCATGAAGGTGGTAGGCGAGAAGGAGCCCGGACACCGCATCAACGAGCCGGACTTCGTCCAACCCGACCGCACAATGTTGTCCATCGGCGGGTAGGGTACAGCGTGCTGCGCCTCTGCCAAAGCAGGGGCTCCAGCACCGGCCATGGAATTGGGCTAAACTGGAATTGTGACGATAATGGCATCACTTGCTCTCGACTTACTTCCCGAACACTACGTCGAGTTCTCCGAGCAGGAACTTGACGCGCGCATTGCTCGTGCCAAGGCCGCGCTAGGCTCGCGTTTGGTCATTCTCGGGCACCACTATCAGCGCGACGAAGTGGTGAAGTTCGCCGACTTTCGTGGTGATTCCCTGAAGCTTTCGCAGTTGGCGGCCAGTCGCCGCGAGGCTGAGTTCATTGTCTTCTGCGGCGTGCATTTCATGGCGGAAAGCGCCGATATTTTGAGCGCCGACCATCAGGTGGTGATTCTCCCCGACCTGAACGCCGGCTGTTCGATGGCGGACATGGCGAACCTGGAGCAGGTGGAGGTCTGCTGGGAAGAACTGGCGGGCTGCACTGATGCCAGGATTGTTCCCATCACCTACATCAACTCCACCGCGGCCATCAAGGCGTTTGTGGGGCGGAACGGTGGAGCGGTCTGCACATCGTCGAACGCCCGCAAGGTCATGGAGTGGGCGCTGGCGCGTGGTGACAAGGGCTTGTTCCTTCCCGATGAGCATCTGGGGCGGAACACGGCTTATCGCATGGGGATACCGCTGGAGGAAATGGCCGTCTGGGATCCGCAGGAGGAAAGGGGAGGACTGCGCGAGGAAGAAATCCGCCAGGCCCGCATCTTCCTGTGGAAGGGCCACTGCTCGGTTCACCAACGGTTCTTGCCCGAGCACGTGGCGCGTGTGCGAGCCAAGTACCCGGGCGTCCGGGTTGTCGTTCACCCGGAGTGCAAGTGGGAAGTCTGCCAGTTGGCCGACGAGGTAGGTTCGACGGAGTACATCCTTAAGCGCGTCACCGAGGCGCCGCCAGGGAGTCAGTGGGCGGTGGGGACGGAAATCCACATGATCCGTCGCCTGGCGCAAGAACACGCGGACCGCCTGGTCGTCACGCTGGATGATTGCGTCTGCCTGTGCAGCACCATGTACCGCATTTCCCCGCAGCACCTGTGCTGGACCTTGGAAAGTCTGGTGGCGGGTCAGGTGGTGAACCGCGTCAGCGTCGATCCGGAAACGAAGCGCTGGGCGCGCGTGGCGCTGGATCGGATGCTGGAAATTACGTGAGAACTTGAAAGTCGAAAGTTGAAGGTCAACAGTAAAGACCTCAGTTTTACTTCCAACTTCTGACTTTTGACTGTCGACTCCGCCTATGACCGAGAGGTACTTCACCCGTAACGAAGCCGAAGAACTTCTGCCCTTGATCGCACGTTGTCTTGCGCAGGCTCGCGAGAAGACACGGAGAATCGAAGGTCTGGACCGTGAGCTGGCGCAGGCAGTGACGAAGATTATGGTCCTGGGTGGTTCCGTTCCCCCTTACGGCAAGCTAGCCGCGACTAGAGAGGAGCGCGAGCGGGTGGTTGTCCAGTTGCAGGAGGTGCTTGCCACGATCGCGCAGACCGGTTGCCTGGTGAAAGATCTCGAGCAAGGCCTGGTTGACTTCCCCAGTCTCGTTGGCGGTGAGGAAGCGTATCTGTGCTGGAAACTCGGAGAAGAGCGCATCGGCTACTGGCACGGGCTCGACGAAGGCTTTGCCGGACGCAAGCCGCTGGACGATGTCACGCCCGATGAACCAACCCCCGGCCCCCCCCGCGTCCAATAGGGGCAATCCTTCCTCTTTTTGCACCATAGCGAAAAGGCTCTTACGGCCCTGGAGCGCCCGCCGCAGAAACGTTGGGAGCGAAGCCGCCCCCACCTGCCGGACGCCGGTTGCACAAGTTCGAGGCAGGTTGTAGACTGAACTTTTAGGGTGCTTTCGCGGAGAGTGAGGTAGAGTCATGCTGTCCCCAGTTCGCAGCGAATGGGTCCGGAAACGGACGGGCCCTGTCGTGACGCAGATGCACTATGCGCGGCAGGGTGTCGTCACCGAAGAGATGGAGTTTGTGGCGAAGCGGGAGAACCTCACGCCCGAACTGGTCCGTTCCGAGGTGGCGCGGGGGCGCATGATTATCCCCGCCAACATCCGCCACGTGGAGCTGGAACCCATCGGCATCGGGATCGCCTCGCGCTGCAAGATCAACGCCAACATCGGCAGTTCCGCGACCGCCTCGGACGTCGAGCACGAACTGGAGAAACTCCAGGCGGCGGTGAAGTACGGCACGGACACCGTCATGGACCTCTCGACTGGAGGCGATATCCGCCAGATCCGCGAGGCCATTCTGCGGAACAGTTCGGTGCCGGTCGGCACCGTGCCGATTTACGAGGCAATTGCGCGCGTCAAGCACGTGCGAGACCTGACACCACCCCTCATGCTGGAGGTGATTGAAGAGCAGGCCGAACAGGGCGTGGATTACATGACCATTCACGCCGGCGTGCTGCGCGACTACATTCCTCTGACCAGCAAGCGCATCACGGGCATCGTGAGCCGCGGCGGCGCCATCCTGGCGCAGTGGGCGGTGGAAAACAACCAGGAGAACTTCCTGTACACCCACTTCGCAGACATCTGCAAGATCTTCCAGAAATACGACGTCGCGTTCTCGCTGGGCGATGGGTTGAGGCCAGGGTGCCTGGCCGACGCGAGTGACGAGGCCCAGTTCGCCGAACTCAAGACCCTAGGCGAGTTGACCTTGAAGGCCTGGGAGTACGACGTCCAGGTGATGATTGAGGGTCCCGGCCACATCCCCATGGACCAGATCAAGCTCCAGGTGGACAAGGAAATGGAACTGTGCCATGAGGCGCCGTTCTACACCCTGGGGCCTTTGGTCACCGACATCGCGCCCGGCTACGACCACATTACCTCGGCCATCGGCGCGGCGATGATTGGCTGGCACGGGGCCTCCATGCTCTGCTACGTCACCCCCAAGGAGCACTTGGGGCTGCCCGACAAGGATGACGTTCGCCAGGGCATCATCGCTTACAAGATCGCCGCTCACGCCGCCGACGTGGCCCGGTGCCGGCCGGGCGCGCGCGACCGGGACGATGCAATTTCCTATGCGCGCTTCCTCTTTGATTGGAACAAGCAGTTCGAGCTCTCGCTCGACCCGGAAGGCGCGCGCTCCATGCACGACGAAACCCTGCAAGACGAATACTACAAGCAAGCTGCCTTCTGCTCCATGTGCGGCCCCAAGTTCTGTTCCATGAACACGACGCAGGTCTTGGAGAAGGACTTAGGGCGGGACCAAGCCGCGCGCGAGCAGAAGTTCGTCGAATTGCTGGGCAAGGTACAGCGGTAAACCCCGACCTGATTAGGTGCCAGCCAGTGATCAAAAACTGGTTGGTGCCCCAGGTTCCTGCCGGCGGAATCCCTGGCCTGAGCGGAGTGGTCTTCAGGCTGAAGGCCCGCAGGCCATCCTGTGAGGCCCCCGTCCCACATCGCCGGTGAGGTCAAGCGATGTTTACCCGGATGGACGCACTGCTTAAGAAGTATCCCTTTGCCGCCGCGGGGATGCTGGTGCTCATCACCGGCGCCGTCTACGCCGGGTCGCTCGCCAATGGTTTTGTATACGACGACGACGCCCAGGTCCTGGAGAACGCTTTCGTCCAAAACCCCCGGCTGTGGTCGCGAATCTTTACCGGCTCCGTGTGGTCGTTCTGGGGGCTGCACACGAACTTCTATCGCCCGCTGCAATTTCTTTGTTACTGGGTGATGTTTCGCCTGGCGGGGCCCAATCCCGCAGCCTTCCATCTCTTCCAGTTGTTGCTTTATGCCGCCAGTGTGGTCCTGGTTTACCTGCTCGGCCGGCGGTTGCTCGAAGACAGGTTGGTGGCCTTCTTGGGCGCTCTGCTCTGGGCCATGCACCCTTTACATGTAGAAGCCGTCGCCTGGATCTCTGCCTTACCCGACGTGGCCTATGGATTTTTCTACTTGCTGGCGCTCCTTCTTTTCCTTCGGGCGGAGAAGGCCGCAAACGGCCGCTGGCGTGGGCATACCCTTGCGGCGCTGGCCTTTTTTGGGGCCCTCCTTTTCAAAGAGATGGCGCTGAGCTTTCCTCTTTTGCTCTTGGCGTACTGGTTTTTCCTGCCGACGCGAGAATCCAGGCTGAGCCGGGCGGTTCACTTCATCCCCTACGTTTTGGCGGTGGGGGCCTACGTGACCATTCGGGCTGCGGCACTGGGGTACTTTTCTCTTGCGGCGTACCTGGGGAAGATCACGCCGCGTTTGGTGGAAACGAGTCTCGGGCTTCTAGGTGAACACGGGCGGCTTTTCATTTGGCCCGCAGAGCTGAATACCTTCCGCACTTTTGAACTGGAGCCCAGCCTGCGTTCCCCCTGGCCGTGGCTCACGCTGTTTGTGGTACTGGGGACGCTCTGGGTTCGCAAGCGCGAGCCTCTCCTTAGCTTTCTGCTCCTATGGTGGCCGGTGGTGCTGCTGCCCTGTCTGGACATTCGCCAGCTCAGCTCCCCTCTGGTAGCGGATCGCTTCTCCTACCTGCCCTCGGCGGGTCTCTGTCTGGGGATTTCTTTCCTGCTCCTCTCTCGCCTGCCGCAGTGGGTGCCGCGCCTGCGACTCGCTACCCTGGTTATTCCGGGACTGGTCCTCGTGATGATCTTGTGGGGAGTCAAGACTGTGCGGACGATTCCCAATTGGCGCGATGACGAAGTGCTGACCAGCTATTCGCTCCAGCAATCTCCCCATGCTGCTTTGCTGCACATCGCCCAAGCCCAGACCCTGCAATTTCGGTATGGCGAGCTGGACGCCGCCGCACGCGAATTCGAAACGGCGCTGCGACTCAATGCGGCCAGCCACCAGCCCTTGGCCAGCGTCATCTACGACGCCTACCTTGGCCTGGGGGTGATCGCCCAGCAGCGGGGCCGAACAGCCGAAGCCTTGAGCTATTACCAGAAGGCGGTCCAGGTGTTGCCCCGTCGCGGCCCGGCGTATGACTTCCTGGGCTCTTTCTACTTCCCGCGAGAAGACTACGCGAAGGCCGCGGAATACTTCGCGCAGGCGGTGCATGCGAATCCCTATGATCTCGGCGCGCGCTTCTACCTGGGCACCTGTTGGATGAAACTGGGGAGACACCGGGAAGCAGTGGAGCAGTTCCGCGCCGCACGGGAGGTGGACCCCACGTACTGGCAGGCGTACGAGGCCGAGGCGCGAGCCCTGGAAGCGCTGGGGGATCCTTCGGGGGCGGCGCAAGTGCGCAGCCTGGCTCGGGGTGAGCAACGGCGATAGCAAAGGAGTGCCTAGGTCCCGAGACTGGCCGGCGGTCCCTACAGGCTTATTCGATGTGGGCGGAAGGCACGATCGGAATGCTTATCGGGAGGCGTCCGCGTGGGGGTATAATAAAAACTCGCGATCGGGGCATCTGAAACAAGCAAGCATATTTGGCGCCAGGCCGTGAGGCTGATTTATGGGATACGTCGAAAGCAGGTACGAGAAGAACGTCATCACCACTTCTGTGGATTACGTCTTTAACTGGGCGCGAAAATCGTCTCTCTGGCCTCTGACTTTCGGGCTGGCCTGTTGCGCCATCGAGATGATTGCCTCCACGACTTCGCGTTTTGACATCGCCCGCTTCGGTGCCGAAGTTTTCCGCCCCAGCCCCCGCCAGGCAGACCTGATGATCGTCTCCGGCACGGTTACCTTGAAAATGGCGCCCGCCATCAAGCGGATTTGGGAGCAGATGCCCGACCCCAAATGGTGCATCTCCATGGGGGCGTGTTCAAGTGTCGGCGGTCCCTTCAACACCTACGCGGTCTTGCAGGGCGTCGACAAGATTGTGCCGGTGGACGTCTACATCGTGGGCTGCCCGCCGCGTCCCGAGAATCTCTTCTATGGCCTGCTGAAGTTGCAGGAGAAGATCGATAGCATGACCCTGGCCAAGCGCCCTACCAAAGTCCGCCTGGATGAGTCCATGCTGGAGGAGTTCAAGAAATCTATCCGCATCGGCAAGGTGGGCACGCCCGAAATGGTTCAAATCGGGTAAGGCTGTTCCTGACAGCGCCTGGGTCACAAGCTGCCGAGGCTCACGCGTGGCCGAATCCATCAAGGTTGCCAGCATCTCCGAACTCAGCGTGGGGTCTTCCAAGACCGTCGAAGTGCAGGGCAAGGCCATTGCCCTGTTCAACGTGGGTGGCAAAATCTATGCCCTCGACAATACCTGCCTGCACCAAGGGGGGCCGCTCGGCGAGGGGCGGCTCGAGGGCGAGGTGGTAACCTGCCCCTGGCACATGTGGGAATTTAACGTGCGTACCGGCGAAAAGGTGGGAGAACCTTCCCTGCGGGTCGCCACTTACCCCGTGCAAGTCGACGGGGACGACATCAAAGTTGCCCTCTAGTTGTGCGTTGACCGTCCCCCTTTGAAGCCCGGCGAGGCTGGAACCTGGCACGCAGCACCGTTACCGAAAAGCCGAACGCCTCTGGGACTGACAACCGACCACTGATAACTGACAACTAACGAATGCCTGAACTTCCTGAAGTCGAGACCATCTTGCGAGGTCTGGCGGAGCACGCGCTGGGCCGGCGCGTGACGGCAGTCGAAGTGCGCAACCGGGCGGTCATCATGGGCGCAGCGGCTGACTTCGTCAGGAATATTGCCGGGAAATTGATCGCCGGGCTCGAGCGAAAGGGCAAGGTTCTGGCCGTCCGACTCTCCGGCAAGAACCCTGAGGCGCCGCGCTACCTCCTGGTGCGTCTGGGAATGACAGGGCAGGTCACGGTCACCCCGCGCGAAGCACCGCTGGAGCCGCACACCCACGTGCGGCTGGCGCTCGGAGCGGGTAACGAAGAGCTGCGCTTTCGCGACGTGCGCCGCTTCGGGCGCCTGCGCTGCTGCACGCGTCGCGAACTCGAGGCCGTGTTTGCTCGCCTGGGTCCGGATGCGCGGGAAATCACCGAGGAACAGTTCCTGGCAGCCTTGCGAGGGCGGCGGGGAGCTATCAAGAGTTGGCTGATGAATCAGCAGTCTCTCTCGGGAATTGGCAACATTTACGCGGACGAAGCACTCTTCGCCGCGCGGATCCATCCACTGACTCCGGCAGGGTATCTCCCGTTGGCCGCTGCCCGGCGCCTGCATCGTGCGGTCAAGCGAATCCTCGACCGCGCCATAGCCTGGGGAGGGACAAGCGTTCGTGACTATCGGAACGCCGAAGGCCGTCCCGGCGATTTCCTTTCCGAGCTTCGCGTCTATCAACGAACCGGTGAACCTTGTCGCCGTTGCCGGCGCCCGATTCGCCGCTTGGTCATTTCCGGTCGCAGCAGCCACTTCTGCCCGCATTGTCAGCCCCGCCCCCGGCGCGCACTCCCGCCGGGCCGCAGGACGAGATCTTTCGCTGGTAGGTAGTTATTTTGCTATAATCAGCCGACTCGGAACGGGGCCAGGGGCCCTGTCCGACCCGCGTTCGAGGGGCGGGAGTCTGGCGTCCGCTTCAGTGGATTGCTTCTCTTCGCCCGTGGAAGTGCACTCCCATGCTTTTCAAGGCCTTCAGCGCCGCCACCTACGGAATCGATGCCTACTTGGTTGAGGTGGAAGTCGATATCTCGGCGGGCAACGGCATCTTCACCACCGTGGGCTTGCCGGACGCGGCGGTCCGCGAAAGCCGCGAGCGTATCAAATCCGCCATCAAGAATTGCGGCCTGGATTTTCCTTTTCAAAATATCACGGTGAACCTGGCGCCTGCGGATGTGAAGAAGGAGGGCTCGGGATTTGACCTCTCCATCGCCCTGGGAATCCTGGGCACTACAGGAGTCCTGCTCAAGACCGAATTGAAACACTTCATCTTTCTCGGCGAGCTTTCGCTGGACGGCGGCCTGCGGCCCGTCAAAGGTGCGCTCTCGATTGCGGGAATGGCGCGGCAGAAAGGCATCCGGAAACTTGTGGTGCCGCTGGAAAACGCGCGCGAGGCCGCCGTGGTGCAGGAAGTCGAAGTCTATGGCTTGCGCTCCCTGCCGGAAGTGCTGGATCTGATCAACGAGACGCGGGAATTCCAGCCGGCCCGGGTGAGCACCACGGAAATGCTCGCGGCGGCGAGCCAGTACACCGTGGACTTCCGGGACGTCAAAGGGCAGCTGCACGCCAAACGCGCCATCGAGGTGGCCACTGCCGGCGGCCACAACATCCTGATGATCGGGCCGCCGGGTGCGGGCAAGACCATGCTGGCGAAACGCCTCCCGACCATCCTGCCGCCCTTGACCTTCGAGGAGGCCATCCAGACGACGCGGATCCACAGCGTGGCGGGTGTCCTCGAGCCGGGCGTGGGCCTGGTGGGCACGCGGCCGTTTCGCGCGCCCCACCACACGATTTCGGACGCCGGCTTGATCGGCGGCGGGGCCGTGCCGCGTCCCGGCGAAGTGAGCTTGGCCCACAACGGAGTGCTTTTCCTCGACGAACTGCCGGAGTTCCAGCGCAATGTGCTCGAAGTGCTCCGCCAACCCATAGAGGACGGGATGGTAACCATCGCGCGCGCCGCCATGTCG
>JALHUF010000306.1 GCA_022866195.1 Terriglobia bacterium | reverse complement strand
CAGTTCGTCAAGCGTGTAAATCGCCGAAGCCTAACACACCGGCACGCATGCCCCGCAGTCGATGCAGTCGATGGGACTAACGAAGAGCTGAGCGGCTTCATCGAAGCCAGCCTCATCCTTGCGCGGATGAATGCAGTCAACGGGGCAAACCTCAACGCACTTGTTGTCTTTCGTGCACTGCTCGGTGATTACGTAGGCCATGCAACTTTACTCCTTGGGGTTGTTCTAATCGGCGGAGACGCGGGCCAGCCTGGAACCGAGCCACGCCCCACCCTACCCAGATCTGAGAGTTCTAACGACTCGGGCAGGATTACCTAGCAATTTTCCGCCCAAAGCTCCTGCCTCGGAGAATCGACCTACGTCAACCGAACATCGGAGGCTTGTCCAAGAACTCCAGGTGCCACGGCGAGCTAACTGGTTTCTGGCTTGGCGCATGTAGCGACCAGGAAAGCAGGGAGACAGAATGCCCACAAGTGGCGGAGGGCACTACAGACCCCCGAGTCCACACCGCAAGCATGGTGCGTCCAGAGGACATTCTTCTCAGGGTATCCCAAGCAGGCTCAGCTAGGGCGAAGTGCTCCGTCTAGTTTTTCGACCGCAGTTCCTCGCAGGTGAGGCAATACCTTGCCCAGGGGACAGCCTTGAGGCGGTTAGGGGTAATATCCTCGCCACACCCTTCGCAGAGGCCGTACGTGCCACTAGCCACCCGCTTCAGGGCGCTTTCGACTTCTTTGAGCAACTGCGACCGGAGTTCGGCCGTCGCAGCCGTCAGATGCTGCACCACCGTCTTGATGGCGAATTCCACCTCATCCGGGGTCTTAAGGCTGAATGCCAAAGCCTCGGGTTCGCCCTTTGCCATAGCAAGCAGTTCCTGCCGCTTCTTCAGCAAGAGGTTTCGATACGGGGACTTACGAGCTTTCACTAATACTGCCATTAACTCATCCTTATTCCGCGAGCCCTAATCTTCCCCGCCTTTTCCGATGAACGAAGAGGGCTAAAGGTTGCACGATTATGCCCGATTTTTTGCGCCTCGTAAATAGCTTTTTTGCTGGGATTAGCGTCTCGAACCTAGCCCCGCCTATCATCAACGCCTGGAATGTGATAGATATGCCCCCGGAGGCGGGAGAATGTCCGGGCGTGAAGAGATGCTCGAGCGAGTCAGGAAGGCCCTGGGTCACCCGCTGGGAAGCCCTGCACCCGTCCCTGAGGGCACCCCTGAGCCAGTGGGTGACATTTTGCCCGCCACCGAGCAGGGCGACCTGGTCGCCAAGTTTGAGGAGGAACTCCAGAAGGTTGCCGGCTGTGCCTATCGAGCCGCTACCCTCCCGGACCTTGAGGCCATTGTTCGCAGAATTCTGGGGGCGTCTGAGGGAACAGGCGTGGTCCTTTCCCGTAACCCTCTGCTTTCAGAATTAGGTCTCAAGGAAAGACTCGAGGGCTGGGGAAAAACGGTCGCCGTATGGCCCGCGAGCAGCGGCGAGCCAGTGACGGCGGAAGACGCGCTGCGGTTCCGCGAACTAGCCTTCTCCGCCGGGGTAGGGATCACCGGCGTCGATATCGTCTTGGCTGAGTCAGGAACCCTGATTCTGAGCAGCGTCACCGAAGGCGCACAACTCGCCTCGTTGGCTCCCCCGGAGCACGTGGCGCTCTACCGGCGCCGCCAGGTGGTGGGAAGCCTGGAGGAGGCTTTGGAGCGTCTTCCCGTGCCTCGTGACGCGAGCCTTTCCTCCCCCGGACGTGCGGTGGTGTTCATTACCGGTCCCAGCCGCACCGCCGACATCGAGCAGATCCTGATCCGCGGCGTCCACGGACCGCGCGAACTCCACGCCATCCTGATTGACTGGTAGGGGCACGCCATGGCGTGCCCAATGAGGGCTCGCTGGCCGATGATGACGCGTTTGTGGTGACCGCCTACTTGACCGACCAAGTGAAAAGAGGGACCGTCCTATGGCAGGGAAAACCGTGAAGATGTGGTTCGATCCGGAAGCCGACTTCCTCGAAGTCACCTTCGAGCAGAAGCCCGGTTTCTTCCGCCCTACCCAAAATGACCAGGTCATGGAAAAGGTAGACGAGGCCGGCAACGTCCTCGGCTTCTCGGTTCTGCGCGTCAGTCTGCTCAAAAAGGTTCCCCTCGAAGTGGAGCTGTAGCGGCGGGTTTACCCCGCCACCCGGATTCACCCCGCCATTCGTAGCGGCGAGTTTACCCCGCCACCCGGATTCACCCCGCCATTCGTAGCGGCGGGTTTACCCCGTCACCCGGATTCACCCCGCCATTCGTAGCGGCGGGTTTACCCCGCCACCCGGGCTCATTCCCCCACGGTGCGTTTCCACGGCGGCACGAATTCTTCGGGAGGAGCGACGGCCTTTCGCCAGTCAAACATCCATGACCCCGAGTGCGGCCAGGCCCTTGGGTCTGAAACAAGATTTTTGCGGACGGGGTTATTGAAGATGTACCAGGCTACGGCGTTTTCGTTCGCCCCAGGACGAAGGACGTGGTCATAGTACCCTTTCTGCCACAAGCCCCGAACGCCCATGAGCCTTGCTTGTGCCGCAGCATGGCCTTTGAAATCACGCAGCATCATCGGCAAGTTAGATTGATCATCGGTTGCGACTAATTCGACATGCAGGTGGTCGGGCATAAAACAATACGCATAAACCAAGAATAAATGCCTCGCACAAGTTTTTTCCAATTCGCCAAGTAGACGACCCACCAGTTCCGGGTCCTGAAAAATAGTTCGCCGGCCTGCCGTGCAGATGGTCACGAAATACCATCGGCGCCCAACATAGGCAGGAGCTTCAAGCCGGTTGCGCTTCCGCCGGAAATCCACCATGGCGTTTCATTGTACCGTAGCGGCGGGTTTATCCCGCCACCCGGGTTTGCCCCGCCATGTAGCGGCGAGTTTACCTCGCCATATTCTGGCTGTAGCGGCGGGTTTGTCCCGTCATTGTAGCGGCGAGTTTATCTCGCCACCGGGAAATGGCGGCGTAAAGCCGCCTCTACATCACGCGGTAAATTCCCCGACCTTGAAATTCGGCGAATCCCAGGTTGCGCAGTCGTTGGAGCTGTTGGCGGATTTTGTCGTGGACATGGAGGTTGCGGGGATGCAGGCGCGCCAGCTCGGGACTGCGGGCATAAACGTCCGCAAGCGAGAAATCTTCCCTGCCGAGCGACCTGACGACGTTAAGCACATCCAGGGTCCAGCCGCGCGCCTCATGCCCTAGCTTTTCCAGCGGCCGCAGGCGCGCGTACTGCTCGCGCACGGCGTGCGGGCTGCTCACCACGCCATCGGCGACGACCCGGATTCTCGCGTCGCGCGGGATGTTGCCGAGCAGGATGAAGCAGCCGACATAACCGTGACGCTCCGCTGCCGGACTCAGTGGCTTGCGTTTCTCGATGCAGGACATGGAAAAAACGAAACGTGGAACGAGAAGCAGGTTCTGCACTTCCCAACGCATCGCGTCGTAATGGAGGAGCAGAAGGTTCGGCGTTCGAGCCTGGTGGATAGCGCGGCGCATGGCGTCGTAGGCGGCATCTATGATCCGTGCAGCGAAAGGGCGCGCCCCACTTTTCAACTGAAAGGGGTTTTCGCAATCTGGGCAGGTGAAGTCAATGGCTTCGGTGTTGGGCGCAGCCCGACGCAGCGCCGACGACGGACAGTTGGGGCAGTAGAGGTTTTCTTCCCCCCACGCCTCGCTGACCACCCGAGTGCGCTGGGATCCACTCGTGTAGCCGCCGGCAAGCTCGATAGGCATCCGGAGCCACATGGCCCCATTAGATCACAGGTCATTGCGCCAGATAAATCTCCGTTTCAGTTTTGATCACCGAGAAGATTTGTTCGGATTGAAGGGGGCTCGACCGAAAGCTTCTCCAGGCTTCCTCCAGAGAATCGGCCACAACGGAATAGATTACTTCACGGCGGTACGCACCCACAAAGAAGTACTTGCGCTCGCGATGCACCAACTTGGATGTGAGCGCCAATTGCACCGAGGCCGCCTCCTCGATGGATCGATCCACAAAAACGGCTCGGAGGTCAAGGCTAGTTTGGAACGATTTTGCCCACACCATGACGCAGATCAATTCCCCAAGCAACCGCGCTAGCCCCAATCCTATCGAGCCATTGTCGCGCTCGCATGCCATTGCCATCCGGCCCAGTCGCAGCGCAGCGATGGCCGTCGTCCCGCTGCCCAGGAAGGGGTCGAGGACGAGATCGCCTTCGT
>JALHUF010000305.1 GCA_022866195.1 Terriglobia bacterium | reverse complement strand
CCTGGCCTGGCGGCGGGAACGGATTATCCCTGCAACAACCTTGAGCCCTTTGGCACGCTCTTGACCTATGTCGCGATCAGAGGTGCGAAGCTGAGTTATCACAAGTGGGTTGAGGGTATTGCGGAAGGGAGGACAGTGGTTTCGCGCAACGGTCACAATGAGTTCTTGGATCTAAAGGTAAATGAAGCGGCGATGCCTGGCGACGAAATCCACCTGAAGGGCAGCGGAACAGTCCAAGTGAGAATTCAGTGGTCTTCGACTAGAAACCTGGCAGGCAGAATCGAGTTGGTTCGCGACGGAAGCGTCGTCGCGAGCCGCGAAGGGTCAGTTTCTCCGGGTTCACCCTTCGTCTTTCAGACGACCCAGGATTTCTCCCGGAGCGGATGGCTTTGCGCCCGGCGAATGGGTGCGAAAGGACACCAGAGCCACACGGGAGCAGTGTTCGTCACCGTGAACAACACCCCTGTTCGCGCCAGTGCCAGCGACGCCGAATACTTCGTTCGGTTCATCGACAACCTGATCCGGAAGACCTCGCCCGGGGGAGAGTGGGCCCAATACTTCTCTCACAGCGGTGAGGCTGCTCGAAGCCGATATCGGAATGCCAGAGCAATCTTCCAGAGGATTGCTGCAGAAGCAGAAAGACAAGCGCAGCCCTGAGCCTCGCCTCCTTGCAGCGACGGGTTCCGTCAAGATTCTATTCCTCAGTAGGCCATGACCGGCGTCGCGATGTCCTCGGGCGCCCTCGGGTCGCCCAACGCCGGGCCATACCACACGCTGCCCCCAAACGTCGTAATAAAGACCTTGTCTGGGTGGTAGGGATCGGGGATAACGCGGCGGCCCCACTTGAAGTTGAATCCCTTGATTCTCGTCCAGGTCTCGCCCTTGTCCGCCGAGCGGTAGGCGCTGGAGCCGAAGCCGCAGGCATAATAGACGTTAGTTCGAGGATCGATGGTCACATCGTGGATGTGCTGATCCCTTTCCAGCACCTGCCGCCATGTCTGGCCGGCGTCCGCGGAAACGTAAATGCCACCACCGGTATCACCTTCGCTGCCGGACGCTCTGCCCCAGGCTGAGAGGACAAGTCGCCGCCGGTCGTGGCTGTCCAGGGCCAGGCTGGTGGGCCCGTTGCAGCCCTCCGGGAGAGCGATCTGCTCCCAATGCTCGGCGCCATCGGCAGAGCGATAAAGGGCGCCATCGTTCTCGGTCCCAATGCTGCCGTCCTCACTTCGGCGCGCCACCACGAGGTAGAGCGTCCCGTCGTCGGCCCAGGTGAGCGCCCAGGCGAAAGGTTCCCTGCCCTTGAGGCCGTTGTTTTTCAGGGTCCACGTCATGCCGTTGTCAGTTGACTTGTAGACCCCTTTGCCAAAGGCGCACACATACAGTGTGCGTTTACCTAGAGGGCTGCGGGGGTCAAGGACAATATGGGTGACGGCTGCTTCATTGATTCCCGCGTTGCTCACGGTCCAAGTCTTGCCGCCGTCCGCGCTGGTTACGACGCCGCCGTTATAGTGCGCCACCCCGCGCCCGCGCCACATTTTGGGGCGGGGCAGATCGTGGATGCCGCTCATCACCGCCCACATGCGCCCCTTCACCATGGGATCAAACACCAGTCCGTAAGTGGTATTCACCCACTCCTTCGGCACGCCATACCGCGTCGTGCTCTGCCAGCTTCTTCCGCCGTCTTCGCTCAGAAACAATCCGATGTCCGTGTAGGAGATGAAGATCCGGTTGGGTTCAAACGGGTCGAAGTGTACCCAATAGCAGGTCGTCACATCGATTCCGGTCGTTGACCATGCCCCGCGTGCCGTTTTTCTCGAGTAGACGCCCTCCCATGTCTTGCCGCCATCCAGGGTGCGCATGGTTCGGCCGAAGTCCGTGCCGAAGCAGATATCGGGATTGGTCGCTGCTACTTCGAGGTCGAAAGGATTCTCGCCCCATTCCGGTCCGAACCGCTCATTGACCCAAGCGTCTCGGATATTCGTCCCGGCTTGACTGTACGAGTCCTTCCAGACGAGGCTCCAGGTTTTGCCGCCGTCGGTGCTCTTGGCCACACCTAGGTAACTCTCACCTGGCGACGGGCCGGCGCGAAGATGCTTGTAGGAAACATAAACGATGTCGGGCTGGGTGAGGCAGGTTGCGACGGCTCTCCATTCCGGAGTCCCGGCTCCTGCTGCGGCCAGGGAGAGCAAACCGCCCTCAGTCTTTTGCCAGGTCTCCCCCGCGTCAGTGGACTTGTAGATTCCCGCTGTTCCGCTGCTGCCACCCCGCCACGAGCGCCCTGCCACAGCGTAGATGGTCGGCTTACCGTCCTCCTTTCGGAATCCCACAGAGACGCCATTGAAGACCTTCACCCCTTCGGGACCTTCATGGTGGGTCCACGCGCCAGCCTTTCGCACGCTGACGGAATTGGTGCCGATAACGTACAAGGTGCGATCTCCCGGAGGAGACTTGGGATCAACATAGACCTTGCTGGCCCCAGAGGGAAGGCTGCCGGCTTGTTTCCAGCTCTGCCCCCAATCGGCGGAAATCGTGAGAGCCCATTTTCCGCGGGCGTTCATCGCGGCGTAGAGGGTTTTCGAGTCGGCAGGGTCCACGGCCAGTGCGCCAATGGTCTCAGTTGAGCCATCCTTCGTGAGAATTCTCTGCTCGGCGTGGTCCCCCACGGAAACGACCTTTCGGACGTTCGCGGGAGCCGGATGAACCAGGTTCCATGTCCTGCCCCCGTCAGTGCTGCGCCAGAGGCCGACCGTCTGGGCGTAAACGACATCGGGGGTGACCGGGTCGCATACAAAGAATCTCACCACGCCCCGAAGGTTGAACATGCGCCAGGAGTTGGCGCCGTCCTCGGAGACAAAAGCGCCGGTCATGTCGGTATTCACAAAAACCTTCTGGGGGTTCAGAGGACTGATCGTCGGATTGAATTGCGCCCCTCCGCCGCCGGGGCCGATGATCTTCCACGCGTCGTGACGCTGAGCGGCCAAGGGCGCATCCGGGCCGGGTTGAGCCTGCAAGCCCGCTACGCACGCTGTTGCCATCAGCGACGTCGTCAAAATGACGAATTTGCTACGGTAGGAGAACGCATGAGGTAAACGCATGACGTGGCACCCCTCGTTGAATACGAATCGCGGTTCACTTCAACCCGCGTCTGGGATTCGCATTATTCACGGAGACTCTAAACCTTCGGCGCCCGCGCCGCAACCGGATTCGCCGTGGCGTGTCTGCGATCAGCACCCCAGCCAGCGGGAGCAGGTAGTGCCCGGCAGGCCGCGTGCCTAAGCCTTTTTCTTCATTATGCCGGGGCTTTCCTCACTCACCTTGAGGACGGCCAAGGTGACGTCGTCGCGCTGAGTTTGGCCAGCGGCAAAGGCCCGAGTCGCTTGGTAGAGACCTTCAGCGATCTGGCGGGCAGGTTCGTGCTGGTGAGAACGTACATACTCGATTGCCCGTTTAGCTCCAAACTCGATGTTGTCGGGAGCCGTCGACTCCGTAACTCCATCTGTCAGCAAGAGCACGATCTTTCCGCGATCCAGCGGGATCACATCACTGGAAGAAAACTCGGAGTCGCGGAAGAAACCCAGCGGAGGGCCCGTAGGCTCCATTACAGACGTGACCTCTCCAGAACTGCCCAGCAGAAAACCTGGTACATGTCCAGCACTTGCATACACCAACGAGCGGGTGCGGGGGTCGAGGCGGGCCAGCAGCAGCGTAACCGAGCGGCCTCCCTCGAGGTCCTCGACAAGCTCTCGGTTGACCTGAGTCAGGATCTCACCCACATCCGACGCCGTTTTCACGAACGAGCGCACGTAGGCACGTGTTTCCGCCATCACCAGGGCAGAGCCGATTCCGTGACCGCTGACGTCGCCCACCACGATACCGAGACAGCCGTCCGGCAGGGAAATCAAGTCCAAGCAATCCCCACCCGTCTCGTCAGCGGGATAAGCGGCGGCGGCGATGTCAAAGCCCGGCACGGCAGCTGCCACATTGTAGAATCGTTGCTGGACCTCACGCGCCAGCCGAATAAAGAACTCCTGCTCGTGTTTCTTCCTCAATTCCGTTATATCCTTCAGGACGGAGACAAAGTGGGTGATGTCCCCGTCTTTGTCCTTCATGGGAGTGATGGTCTGCTCGGCCCAATAAAGTTCTCCCGTCTTCTTCCGGTTGATGATGGTGCCGCGGAAGGGGTCACCTCCCAGGATCTGGTTCCAGAGCTTCTTGTAGAACTCCGCCTCATGCTTGCCGGATTTGAGAACGGCCGGCGATCGCCCTAAGACCTCCTCTCGCTTGTACCCGGTAGTCACTTCAAAGGCTGGATTCACGTACTTGATGATCCCGCGCTTATCCGTAATGACCACGCTGTCGGCCGTTTGCTCCACAGCGCGGCAGAGCGGCTCGGCGCTTTCGATGGCCTGGGCGAAGTGCTGAAAGTAATCCGTAAATCGGGGGCCTGCCGGCGGTTCTCCAATTCCCCGCAAGCGGCTGGGCGCAAGGGCGATCTTTTCGAGCGTCTGTTTGCAGTCGTTGATGTCGCGGAAGATCGCCACCCCGCCGCGAATTTCGCCGGCGTCGTCCCTCAACGGCCCGCTGCTGACGCTGATCCACGCTCCCACGGGCTGGCGGGCGTTTTGCACAAAGATCACCTCATCGGTGACTTCCTCGCCTCGCACAGCGCGAGCCAGCGGCAACTGTTCGGGTAGATACGGCGTAACCTTGTCGGGGAGGTGACAGCCAGTGATCGCCCCACACGCGGCCGGGCTCACACCCTCTGGGTCTGTTCCGAATAACTTCTCCGCGATGGGGTTAGAGAACAGTACCTTCCCCTGTTGGTCGCTGACCATCACGCCGTCGGGAAGGCATCTGAAAACCGTTCTCCAGGTCTCCACCTCTTCCTGCAGGCTTGCATAGGACGCGTCATGCCTCATGCCTCATCTACTCCTTGGCTGTAAGGGCCTTCCACCCGGTTTTGCGCAGGGCGAGGCAGTGCCTGGCCCCCGCTTCTGTTTCCAACGCGACGCGTTTCTACCAAAAGATAATTGCACGGGCGCGCGCGTCGGGTTCCGTGGCAAGGACCCGCTGCCCGTCGTTTTCCTCAACCTCGTACATCTGATCGAAGCTCTTCAGGACGAGGCGCTCCGGCAGCGAAGGGGGGATTGCTGACGTCCCCGCACTTCGGGAACTGCCCTTCCTATCCAATCCCTGACCACCAGTAGCCGGCACGTTCCATCGCGCACGTGCCAAACTACGGCACCTGTGCGGCGCCCGCCAGGTTTCGGATAAGGGCGGCACCCGCGATCATTCGCGCACCACGAATTTCACGCACACGGGTGAGGGCACTTCGACCACTTGGCCCGTCGGTGTCAAGCGGCCGCTGTCGGGATTGATGCGGAAAACCATGATGTTGTCGGAATCCTGGTTGGCCGCGAACAGGAACGAGCCAGTCGGGTCAATGCCAAAGTTGCGCGGCGTCTTCCCTCGCGTGGCGACGTACTCGACAGGCGTTAGGGTGCCTTTTTCGGCGTCGATCGCGAACACGGCAATGCTGTCGTGCCCGCGGTTCGAGCCGTAGAGAAATTTGCCTGTGGGGTGCACCTGCACCTCGGCCGTATCGTTCTTGCCCGCAAAATCTTTTGGCAGTGTCGAGATCGTTTGCAGCGCATGCAAGACCCCGCCGGCCGCGTCGTAGGCGAACGCGGACACCGTGGACTGCATCTCGTTGATCACATACGCGAATCTGCCGCTGGGGTGAAAGGCAAAGTGTCGCGGCCCGGCGCCGGGATTGACCTTGGCAAAGGCAGGAGTGTTGGCCACGAGCGATCCCTTCGCTGGGTCAAAGCGGTAAACGAGCAACTGGTCAAGCCCCAGGTCTGCCGCGATGGCGAAGCGGTTGTCGGGTGAAAGGTTAATCGAGTGGGCGTGCGGCTCTTTCTGGCGCTCAGGGTTCACGCTGGAACCGACGTGCTGCACAAAGGCCGACGCCTCACCCAGGCGGCCATCTTTCAGCACGCGGAACACCGCCACGTTTCCCCCGCT
>JALHUF010000304.1 GCA_022866195.1 Terriglobia bacterium | reverse complement strand
GAACCTTCCGGGGCCCAGATACATAATTCCCGCCAAGACCAGACAATGGACGCCAATCAGCGTCAGGCTCAACCCCAGCAGGTTATCGCGCAGAATCTGTTTCGACATGCTCCGCATAAAAGCACTTCTCCCTTCTGCCGCCCCGGACTGCTCCCGGTGGCAGACAGCCCGTGAACCATACTAAATACGATGCCTCCCTGTCTCCGCAAGGTTTGCTCCGGGGCCCAATTCCGGAAGGGACACAAGCGCAAACGCGGCGGGCAAGCCGATCTCCCGCGGACTGCTCTGCGGCAGGCTACTGCACGAGGGGGCGCTGGCGTGCTACTTGAGGAGTTCGATCAAGGTTTCGACTACCCGAGGATCGTATCGGCCGTGCTCGGCTCCTTTGCGCAGCTCGCTGAGCGCCATGCGCGCGTCCCAGGCCTCTCGATAGGGACGCCAGGAGGTTAGCGCGCTGTAAGCCTCCGCGACGGCGGTAATGCGCGCGCCAATCGGGATGGCCTCACCCTGGAGGCCGTCCGGGTAACCGTCACCTTTCCAGACTTCGCGATGATGCCCCACAATCTCCAAGAGCTGGGGCTCCACATAGCCGAGACGCTTCAAGGTGGCCACACTCTCCTGAACATATCTATCCAGGAGCTTGGTCTCCTGCTCGGTCAAGCTGCCGGGGCGATTCAGGATGTGGTGCGGCACCGCTTCTTTGCCGATGTCCTGGACGTAACCGGCGAGCAGGATGGCCCTCTTCAATTCCTCATTCAACTTCAAGCGGTCGCCGAGCGCATAAGAGATGAGCGCCACTACCCGGCTGTGGCCCACGGAACCATCCAGAGCTTCCACGGAGAGCACCAGCTCCTCCGGCAGCTCAATCTGACTTAGGAGCGGGCCGTATTTCTCAGCTACATCCGCCGGAACAACGGCGCGCTCTTTCCAGCGCTCCTTCAGGCCTGTCAGCTCATAGACGGTGATGCGGGCCAACTTGCCCTTGAGCTGGATCTTCTCGTATTCGTCTTTCTTGAAGTTGGCGTCGGCGTAAGCCAGCTTGATCTCCGTCGAATCCGGGTCCAAAGCCAGCGCGCGCTCGAAGTGTCGGATGGCCGCCGTGGCATCATGCAACTGGAAATAGATCTTGCCCACCTCATAAAGGAGTTTGGGATCCTCGCCTCCCAAAACCAGCTTTTCCTCCAAGACGCTCAAGCGTTCCAGCAGCTCGGCATCCGTATTGCGCCCGTAGCCCATGTTGCGCAGCTTGGTGACGTTGACGAAGGGCTCGATCGCCTTGAAGGTGGGCTCATCAATGCAGACCTTGTCCGGCTGGCAGATTTCCTCCAGACGCTTGGCCACGTTCACGCGGTCTCCCAGAGCGCTGTACGCCTGGCGGCGCACGCCCAGCATGCCTACAATGGCGCTGCCGGTAGCAATGCCCACCCGCATATGCCAGGGTGAGCCCTGCTTCCTCAATGTCTCCTGCATCTTCCAGCCGGCCAAGACGGCCAAGAGCGCGTGGCGGTCGTAGCCCACCGGCGCGCCGAACTCCACCATCACCCCGTCGCCCATGTACTTGTCGATGTGCCCGCGGAACAAATCGAGGACGGGCTCGATCTGCCCCAGATAGGCGTTGAGTTCCTCCAGGACCACGTCCGGCCGGTTCCGGTCGGAATAGGCGGTGAAGTTGCTGAGATCGGTGAACATGATGCTGATCTCGCGTTTTTCGTAGCGCAGCTTCCCTTCGGTGGCCAGCTTGGCCACGACCGGATCCATGGTGGAATAGAGAGCTTTCTCCACCCTTTCCTTCATCTCTTCCACCACCCGGCTGCGCTTGAGCTCTTCCAGGAGCTGCCGCGTCTCCTCAAAACCCTTGACCAGCCGCTCCTGCAGCGAGCCCACCGCGGCGCTGGACAAGACGAGGAATCCACCCCAGATGGAAACCAGCAGAAGCGCGTCCACTTGGCCACCGGTGACCGTGAAGGAGCCGGGATAGAAATAGGCAATCAGCACCATGAGCAGAATGCAGAGCGTGGCGCCCAGGACGGCCTTACGCTTTCCCAAGAAGTAGGCTGCGGCCAGCACGGGCAAATAGAAGAAATTCAGGAAGGCTGTGCGGTTGTTAGGAAAGAGGTAGAAGACCGCCAGTACCAGCAGCCCGATCAAGATGACAAAGAGAGGTTCCAGCTGCTGAGCGAGCAGATTTCGCAAGCGATCCGGCCACGTCCCCGCGAGCACGCTGGGTAGCTCGGGCCGCGTGCCGCTGGAACCCTGCGCTTCAGGAGAGTTCATGGCTGCTCCGCACTGCCGACCGAAGTTAGAAACGCGCCTTGAACCGCTTACTATAAGCCGATGTAAGGCCGAGAGCAAGAGGCGATCCTGCCCTGATCCCACCCAGGCACCACAAAGCGCGGAGGCTGTAACCGGAGGCCAAGGTCCGTCATGATTGATGCTCCAGCAAAGGTCCTTGGCCTATCCCTCCCGGAAATAGCTCCTAATGATTGGAACGGCCCTAGCGCGGGGGAAACGTCTGCACCAAGCGGCTCCGTTCCGCGAAGGCATATTCCTGGATAGCTCCGCGCGTCGCCCCCTCCGCACCAATGATGGGAGGGGTACGGAATTCCTGAGCGGAAAGAAGATGCAGTCGCAGGGCCCGGCTCGAGGGGTTGACCAGGTAGAAGCGGGCATTCGAGTATTCCAGGTGGGGCCACAGGTCAGTGGAGATCCTGCGTTCGGGGGACGGCGCGAGGAATGCATCCAGACCCTCAGGAACGAAGATACAGTCACCCAACAAGCTGAAGATGCGCGGCAGTTGCAGGCTGGCCAGGAGGGGCGCCAGCTGCGGGTTGGAATCCATTTCACGCAGGCGCGCGTAGTCCACTTCCAACGGTGACCGCGACGCCACAATCATGCCGCTCTCCGCTCCCATATACAGCGTCACGTAAGGAAAAACCTGCCGCACGGTCCGCAGGATGATCACGGTGTCGCGCAGAGAAAGGTCGAACAATGGCAGCCACTGCTGCAGGACGCCACTGTCCAGCAAGCGCTCGGCACAAAGCTCGTAAAACTCACGCGTATAAAGGTCCCCTTCCCCCGCCACCCATAGGCGGTTGATTTCAATGGTCAACAGGCTCAGCTTCTCAGGGTGCGTCAGCAGGAAGTGCCGGCCATCGGCAAGGTGCAGCTTCACGCGCGGATTACTAAAGAGGCCGAGATTGATGTCTTCGAAAAACCTCCGCGCCGCTTCCACGACGCGAGGGGAAAAGTCCACCACATCGATGGCCCTGAAAGGAAAAAGTCCGACAATGCCTCCCGTCTGGCCCGAGCCGACGCCGATAATCAGGGCCCGATCAAACTCCCGCGCGTAGAGCAGAGGCACCAGCGCGCAGCGCGCCTGGTCGCGGACCACGTAGCCGTTTCCAGCCTGGAGCAGCCCGTTTACGTAAAGATTCTTTTCGCCTACGTTCTTGAGCACGGTGGTCACGCCGCCATTCAAGTCTTCCTGGGCGTACACCAACTCGCCGGCGTGGCGCATTAAAGCATGAGTCTTGGAGTAGTCCCAGCCGGGCACAAAGAAGACCCAGGCCAGGACGGGGACAATCGCCAACGTCACGGCGTGCCGCTGCTTGACTCTGCGCGCCAGGAGCAACAAACCCAGGGCAAAGAAGGCGCAGCCCACGAAGCGCCCGCTCCGCTCCAGCCCGATCAGCGGTATAACCAGGAAGTTCGCCACCACAACGCCTGCCATACTGCCCAGCGTATTCACGGCGTATATGGGGGCCACTGTGCGCGCGCCGCTGCGCGCCGCTCCCAGGTACCACTCCAGCGTCAGTGGAAAGAT
>JALHUF010000303.1 GCA_022866195.1 Terriglobia bacterium | reverse complement strand
TACGAGGTCTCGCGCAGCCTCTCGGCGAGCGAGGGCGCGCTGCTGGTGATTGACGCTTCCCAGGGCGTCGAGGCGCAGACGCTCGCCAACGCGCAACTGGCGATGAACAACAAGCTGGCCATGATCCCCGTCATCAACAAGATTGATTTGCCGGGCGCCGACATCCCGGCCACGCAACAACAGATCGAGCACGCTCTGGCGCTGGACCCGCACGAGGCGCTCCTGATCAGCGCCAAGCAGGGCACGGGAATCGAGGAAGTCCTGGAAGCTATCGTGGCGCGCATCCCGCCTCCGCAGGGCACACCCGAGGCGCCGCTCGAAGCCTTGATCTTCGATTCCTGGTTCGACAGCTACCGGGGCGTGGTGGTCCTGGCGCGCGTCGTCCAAGGGACACTCGCCGTGGGAACACGTATTCGTCTGTGGTCCAACAACCAGGTGTACACGGTCGAAGAGCTGGGAGTCTCGACTCCGAAACCAGTGCGGGTTGCCCAGCTTAACGCCGGCGAGGTCGGCTACATCATTGCCAACATCAAGCGCGTGGCAGACACCCGCAACGGCGATACCCTCACCGACCATGACCGCCCGGCCGCTGCGCCGCTGCCCGGCTTCGAAGAAATCAAGCCCATGGTCTTTGCGGGACTTTACCCGGTGGACGCCAGCGACTACGAGCCGCTCCGCGACGCGCTGGAGAAGCTGCGCCTCAACGACTCCTCGTTTTTCTACGAACCGGAAAATTCCATGGCCCTCGGCTTCGGCTTCCGCTGCGGCTTCCTCGGTCTGCTGCACATGGAAATCGTCCAGGAACGTCTGGAGCGGGAATTCAACCTTAACCTCATCACCACCGCCCCCGGCGTTCGCTACCGCGTGAGCACCAAGAGCGGCGAAATCCTCACCATCGATAGCCCCGCGAAATTTCCGCCGCCTGGCGATATCGCCAGAATCGAAGAGCCCGTTATCACTGCCCTGATTCTTACCCACAACGAATATCTGGGCGGAATCCTCAGACTCCTCGAGGAAAAGCGCGGCGTCCAGAAAGGGTTTGAGTACGTCTCTACCAAGCGCGTGCTGTTGACCTACGACTTGCCGCTGAACGAAATTGTGCTCGACTTCTACGATCGCCTCAAATCCGTCTCGCGCGGTTACGCCTCGCTCGACTACCACCTCGCAGGCTACTGGGAGTCGGACCTCGTCAAAGTGGATTTGCTCGTGGCCGGTGAGTCCGTGGACGCCCTATCCTTCATCTGCCACCGCGAGCACGCCTTCCCGCGCGGGCGCAACCTGTGCGAGAAGATGCGCAAGCTGATTCCCCGCCAACTTTTCGAGATAGCCATTCAAGCGTCCATCGGTTCCAGGATTATCGCCCGCACGAACGTCCCGCCCATGCGCAAGAACGTCCTGGCCAAATGCTACGGCGGCGACATCACCCGCAAACGCAAGCTGCTCGAAAAACAGAAAGAAGGCAAGCGGCGCATGAAACGCGTGGGCCGCGTCGATATCCCCCAGGAAGCCTTCCTCGCCGTCCTCAAAGTTAGCGAATAACCATTTGATGTCGGCCCTCTCCCCCAGGGAGAGGGTGGTCCGACAACGTCGGACCGGGTGAGGGCGTTGTCCCCGCGGGAGCGCGGAGCGCTCCCCTACCGACATGTTACAATCGGGCGCATCATCACTCTACGGAGTCACCCATGGAACTGAAAACCGTCAGCATCGAAAAACCTGCCGATATGAACTTCATCCTCGGCCAGTCGCACTTCATCAAGACCGTCGAGGACCTCTACGAGGCCATTGTGCAAACCGTTCCCGGCATGAAATTCGGGATTGCATTCTGCGAATCGTCGGGCGCAGCACTTGTGCGCTATGCGGGCAACGATCCGGGCCTCATCGAAATTGCCCAGAAGAACGCGCTGGCACTTGCCTGCGGCCACTGCTTCATCATCTTCATGGAAGGCGGCTTCCCCGTGAACATCTTGAATACCATCAAGAATGTTTCCGAAGTCTGCCAAATCTTCTGCGCCACCGCGAATCCCGTCGAAGTCATCGTGGCCGAAAGCGAGCAAGGCCGCGGCATCCTGGGGGTCATCGACGGCGTCATAACCAAGGGACTCGAGGCCGATGCCGACATCAAATGGCGCAAGGAATTCCGGAGGAAGATTGGGTACAAGCTGTAGCGGCCACCTTTAGGTGGGCACTTGCAGCGGCGGTGTGCTCACCGCCGTTGACTGGCGGCATCACACGTCAGGCCTCGGCGTGGACGCCGCCACGTGGCGTCCGCCTTCAGGCGAACGATGGCGACTGCACGCCGAAGTTGCACGAAGCTTCGCGTCGCCACCGCCCGCCAAGGTGCCGGCTGGCGCAGACCTTTGAGGTCTGCGGGAGCGAACGGTCGCCCCAAGTTCGCCGCGCCAGAGGCGGATGGAGAGGTCATCGCCGAGGGCGACCTGGGCGGCGTCGCGGACGATGCGGCGCCATCGCTCATTGCGTAGGACCATCGGGCACTGCTATACTTCCATCGAAGGCCAGCAAGGATCAACATGTCGTTGCACGATTACAAAACCGTGCTCTACCGTCAGGACGATGGCTCCTGGGTGGCCGAAATCCCCGCGCTCGCCGGCTGCTACGCGCTGATGCCCACGCGCGAGGCGGCACTCGCTGAGCTTAGCAACGTTTTCGAGATGATTGCCGAAGAGTACCGCGAAAAGGGCATTCCGCTTCCCGCTGACACCACTGAGATCGTCCATGCCTAGCGCCACTGCCCGAGATTTTCAAAGGGTGGCGCAGAAACTCGGCTTCCAGAAAACGCGGCAGACGGGAAGTCATGAACGCTGGAACCACCCTGACGGCCGCGCCGTGACGATCCCGCTCCATGGCGGTCGCGAAATCGGCCCGCCTCTGTTCTTCAAGATCCTCAGACAACTCAGTCTAACGCTTGAAGAGTTCCAGAAGCTGCGTTAGCACGATTGTCGCACACCGGCGGTGAGATACGGCCGCTACCGTTTCTTCTCGCGCACCGTCGCCCCCAGTTCCCCGCGCGCCAGGCGGATGGAGAGGTCGTCGCCGAGGGAGACCTGGGTGGCGTCGCGAACGATACGGCCGGCGGCGTCGCGCGTGATCGAATAGCCGCGCCTCAGGATAGTGAGCGGGCTGCGTTCCTTCAGGACAGCTTCAAC
>JALHUF010000302.1 GCA_022866195.1 Terriglobia bacterium | reverse complement strand
TCGTCCACGTGGATGAAATTTTCAAGCGGGTGTGTGGGAAGTAACACCCCTCACCCCTGCCCCTCTCCCGGAGGGAGAGGGGAGCGCGCTCTTCTTTTTCACAACAGCCCTCTCCCTCGGGGAGAGGGTGTCCCGTTCTGTGGGACGGGTGAGGGGACTCGTAAGGGCACGGCGCGCCGTGTCCTTACTTTGGAGTGCGGGAGCTTGCTCCCGCCTTGCTCTGGCTCCGATGCTGATCCGGCATTAACGGCGGCGGCAGAGCCGCCGCACTCCAAAGCCGCAGACCCAGGAAAGCGGGTCTGCGCTACATGCTACATGCTGCGCCGACGAGCGTGGTACCAACCAGGGCGACCATGGAGATCGCCCCTACAGCCGATTCATCACACTCGCCAGGTATCCTGCCCCGAAGCCGTTATCGATATTCACCACGCAGACGTTGGGCGAGCAACTGTTCAGCATGCCGAGCAGCGCGGCGAGGCCGCGGAAGCTGGCGCCATAGCCGACGCTGGTGGGGACGGCGATGACCGGCACGCCCACCAGGCCCGCCACCACGCTCGGCAGCGCGCCTTCCATGCCCGCCACGCAGATAATCACGCGCGCCTCACGCAAGTGGCGGCTCTGGCCGAGCAAGCGATGGATGCCGGCCACGCCCACGTCGTAGAGCGCCTGCACGCGGTTGCCCATGGTCTCCGCGGTGACGAGCGCTTCCTCCGCCACCGGGATGTCGGACGTGCCGGCACAGACCACCACGATTTTGCCTTTGCCGCGAATCTTGCGCTCGTGGCGGATGACGATAGCGCCCGAAAGCGGGTAGAACTCCGCGCGCCGGTCGAGCTTCCGCACGCGCTCGAACAAGGCCTCGTCGCCGCGGGTGATGAGGATATTGTGCCGGTGCGCGAGCATGCCGCGCACGATGCCTTCAACCTGCTCAGCCGTCTTGCCGCGGGCGAAGATCACCTCGGGAAATCCCTGGCGCAGCGCGCGGTGATGATCAATCTTGGCGTAACCCAGATCTTCGTAAGGCAGGTTGCGCAGACGATCCACGGCTTCTTCCACGCTCAGTTTACCGCGTCGCACCTGCCGGAGCATTTTGGCAATCTCTTCGGCGGTCAATGTGAACCTCGTTTCAGAGCAGTCAGCTCTCAGCCATCAGCTTTCAGCACGCCAGGAAATCGCTGAAGGCTGATAGCTGACGGCTGGAGGCTAAACCGTTTCCAGAGTACCTCCCAGCAACTTTCCTACCGGAGTATATCAGGGTCCGGGGGGACCCACAGCGCCAACGTTCCTTGACTTCCTCCCGAGCCCTGGCTGACAATGCCCGCCATGCCATTGCGTTCTTCTCGCAAGAAAACCGTAGTCCTGGGGGTCACCGGGGCAAGCGGGGCCCTCTTCGCCCGGCGGATGCTCCAGATGCTCGAGGCCGACGCGCGCGTGGGCACGATCCACTTGGTCATCTCGGGCAGCGGCCTAAAGGTGCTGCGCGAGGAACTGGGCCTGAAGGTATCCAGGCGGGCGGACCTCCCGGGGCTGCTCGCGGCGCGGCCGGTACGCAAGACGGTTTACTTGCTCGATTCCGACATTGGCGCCAGCATCGCCAGCGGCTCCTATCCCGTGGACGGTATGGTGGTGATTCCCTGCTCGACCGGGTGTCTGGCGCAGATCGCCAACGGGATCGCCTCCACGCTCATCGAGCGCGCCGCCGACGTTTGCCTGAAGGAAAGCCGCAAGCTGATCCTCGCCGTCCGCGACGCACCTTTCAGCCGCGTGCACCTGGAGAACATGCTGCGCGCGCAGGCCGCGGGTGCCGTCATCTTCCCGCTCATTCCCTCCTTCTATCATCGGCCGCAGACGATTGACGATCTCGTCACGCAATTCTGCTGCCGGGTGCTGGCGCATCTGGGGCTGGAGCAGAAACAACAATTCCGCTGGGGCAGGTCGAGCGGGAGCAGCGAGTAGACTTTGGGCACTGCGGGCCCGGCGCGGAAAGTCGTGATGGCACCATAAAGGAGAACTGCGATGATAAGAAGATATGCTCTTCCGCTGAAGCTCGTTCTGGGCCTTTCTCCAATTTTGGCCGCCGCCCAGGAGCTCCGGCCCCTCGAGCTCCCCAAGCCGCAAACCGACGGCGGCCGGCCACTGATGCAGGTTTTGCGGGACCGTCACTCCACGCGGGAGTTCAAGACCGACAAGCTGCCCTTGCAGGTGCTTTCCAATCTGCTGTGGGCTGCCTTCGGCATCAATCGTCCCGAGACCGGAAAGCGCACCGCGCCCTCGGCGATGAACTGGCAGGAGGTTGATATTTACGTCGCCCTTCCGGAGGGGCTCTACGTTTACGACGCCAAGGCGCATCGGTTGGTGCAGATCCTGGCAGAGGACGTCCGCGCGGCGACAGGCGGGCAGGACTTCGTAAAGGGCGCGCCGCTGAACTTGGTCTATGTCGCGGACCTGGCAAGAACCAAGGATGCAGGTGCGGAGGAAAAGAACTTCTACACTACAATCGACGTCGGCTTCATCAGCCAGAACGTGTACCTGTTCTGCGCCTCCGAAGGCCTGGCGACGGTGGTGCGCGGGACGGTGGATCGGCCGGCGCTGGCCAAGTTGATGAAGCTGCGCCCGGAGCAGAAAATCATCGTCGCCCAGACCGTGGGCTATCCAAAGTAGTCCGGCGCTCTCGAGTTCGGACGATGGCGCGAGCCCATTGGGACACCCTTCAAACGCGATTCACTATTGAAAGCTGTTTAAGCCGCCCCAAGGGTCCACAAAGCTCTTGTTCTGGGGGCACTCCGTGAGGAGGAGTAGTGCCACAGCATGAATCAGTATGAAAAGCTGCTGTTTCTGTTGTTCGTCACGTTCTACTTGCCGACCTTCGCCTTGTACCACTTCATGATATTTAGGGTAAACAGGCATCTGGACCCTGACCATCGGATTCGTCATTCAATTTCGTGGGGCGCACCGACCAAACTGGAGAAGCTGTACAGAGGGTTCTATCCCAGGAGTTCCCTCTACTCGTTCACAAGGTCATCTGCCGTCATCCTGCTAATTCTCGCTCTGGCGATGGTCGCCTTACGCGCCTGGGAGTACGTCGTTGGAAGGTAATTTTCTGGTGAAATCGTACTGATCGACTACCCTGCAACCGCACTCTTGCCATTACTCGCAGAAACCAGGCATCATGGTAATTCACCTATGAGCGATGCAAGGAGCCAGTTGATGTATCAACCCGGCGCGCGCGGGGTGGCGCGGTGAAGGGCCTGCTGCGGAAAGTGCGCACGACCCTCGAAATGATCAAGTTCGAGCATTCAGTATTTGCGCTGCCGTTTGCCTTGACCGGGGCGCTGCTGGCGGTGCGTGGGCTGCCGACTTGGCGCCAGCTTCTCTGGCTGGTGGTGGCGATGGTGGGCGCGCGCAGCGCGGCGATGACGTTCAACCGCATCGTTGACCTGAGGTTGGATGCGCTGAACCCGCGGACGCAGGCGCGCGCGCTGCCCGCGGGCCGCTTGAGCCTGCCGTTTGCCGCGGGCTTCACGATGGTCGCCTGCGCGATCCTTGTCCTGGCCGCCTACGAACTGAACCCGCTCGCCTTCAAGCTTTCACCCGTGGCGATTGTGGTCTTGCTGGGCTACTCGTTCACCAAGCGCTTTACGGTGCTTTCCCACCTCATTCTG
>JALHUF010000301.1 GCA_022866195.1 Terriglobia bacterium | reverse complement strand
GGATTTCACCCAGCGTAACCGTGCTCTTGAAGACCGACAATCCCACGAGCGATGGCCCGGTAGCCTGGATCAGCCCTTATGCGAAATCGCGGGTCGTTTACATCCAGCTTGGCCACGACCAGATGGCCCATCTGCACCCGGCCTATCAAGCCCTGGTGCGAAGCGCCATTCGCTGGACCGCGGGAAGGCTTGGGGAAACCGCCAGATAGAGACCACCTCTCTGAGGTGATCGCTGGCCGCGATTTCATTGGGTGGACCCGCCGATTTCTTTCAGGTGCTTGCGCACCTCGGCGGCATCAGGGGCGTCGGGCGAGAGCTGAAGGTAAGTCAGGTACTACTGGCGCGCCCGCTGGGCCTGTCCTGCCTCTTCCAGCGTGACCGCCAGATTGTAGTGCGCGCTCGCTAAGTTGGGGCGCAGGCGAATCGCTTCTTCGTATTCCCGAATGGCAGCCTGCAAATCATTCTTGCCTTTGAGCGCATTCCCCAGGCTGAGGTGTACGCTCGCCTCCTGCGGCCGCAGCCGCAGGTACTCCCGGTAGTTGACAATGGCTTCGTCGAGTTCCCCTTTTTGCCGCAGCGCGTTGGCCAGGCTCAGGCGCGCTTCGACGAAGTCGGTCTTGGCGCGCAACGCTTCGCGTAACTCGTTCACGGCCTCATCCGCCTTGCCCTGCCGCAGCCGCGCCACCCCCAGATGGAAATGCGCCTCGGCCAGGTTGGGAGCCAGGCGCAGGGCGGCTTGCGCCTCCGCCGCCGCGCCCTCGAAGTCGCCCAGTTGGTTCAACGCGTTAGCCAAATTGGTGTGGGCTTCGGGCAAGTCCGGCCGTCTCTGCAGGACCTCCCGATACGCCGCGACCGCGCCCTGCCAGTCGCCGGCCTGCATCAAGGTGAGCCCCAGGTTGGCTTGCGTCTGCCAATCGTCGGTGCCGCGCGCCAGGCTGGCCTGATAGGCTTCCGCCGCCCCCTTCAAATCCCCGCGCCGATGCAGCGTGTTTCCGAGCTCGCGTTGGTATTCAGGGTTATCCGGGGCCAGCCGCACCGCCTCGCGGCATTCTGCCAGAGCGCCATCCAAGTCACCGTTTTCGCGCAAGGCCGCTGCCAGACGAATGTGCAGAGCAGCGTCATCGGGCCGCAAGCGCAGCGCGTCACGGTACGTGGGTACGGCCAGCGCGTAATTCTTCCGTTCAGCCAAGACTTCTCCGAGCGCCACGAGCGCCTCCGGATAGTCAGGCCGCAACTCGACCGCACGTTCCAATTCAGCTTGGGCCTCGCGCACCTCGCCCGAAGCTCTTAACGCTCGCGCCAGGTGATAATGCAGTTCGGGACTCCGGGGCCTCAGGCGCACCGCCACGCGATACTCCCCCACGGCTTTTTCCAGATCTCCGCTGGCCTGGTAGGCGTTGGCCAGATGCAGGTGCGCGTCGGCGTCGTCCGGACGCAGCCGCACTTCCTCCCGATACTCCTGAACAAAGCCCGCCACGTCACCCGCCGCCTGATACGCCTCCGCCAGGTTGCGGTGGTAGTCCGCGTTGTTGGGGGAGAGCTCGGCCGCCTTTCTCAGTTCCGGCAGCGCTCCCAGCAGGTCTCCGGTTTTCCTCAGCACCAGCCCCAGCGCCTCGTGGAGCGCGGGATCTTCGGGTTTCAACCGCAGGGCCTCGCGGTACGCGGCGCTCGCCGCAGGATGGTTGCCCGTAGAAAGGTAAGCTGCGGCCAGCTCCGCCTGCGCCCCGGCATAGTCCGGGCGCTGACGGATCACGCGCCGCAACTCCTGGATGGCCCCGCCATAATCCCCTGCCTGCCGGAGCACCAGGGCCAACTGGAATCGGTAGTCGATCTGGTCGGGTCGCAGCTCCACGGCGCGGCGGTATTCCTGGATGGCATGAATCAGATCTTCCGTGGCCCGCAAAGTGTTGGCCAAGTTGAAGTGGAGTTCGGGATCGTTGGGACGCAGACGCACTGCCGCGCGAAACTCCTCGACGCCCTCGCCGGCCTTGCCCGCCTGCGTCAGAGCCGTGGCCAGACCTGCATGAGCATATGGATTTTCGGCCCCGATTGACACGGCTTTGCCGTACTCCACAATAGCCTCAGATACGTTCCCCGCCTGCAACAGCGAAGCGGCAAGCGCCACCTGGATTTCCACGTCGCGCGGTCTGAGCGCGAGCGCCTGGCGGTACTCCCCGGCCGCGGCGGCAAATTCGCGTAGGGCGGTCAACGCATTGCCCAGGTCGGCGTGCGCATCGACGCTCGCGGGATGGAGGCGAAGCTCGGCGCGATACTCCTCTATGGCCTGGTCCAGCTTGCCCTGTGACTCATAGATGGCGCCGATATTCAGATGCACACCGGGGAAATCCGCCTTCTGACGCAATACTTCTCGATATTCTCGAATGGCCTCGTCGCGTCTCTCGAGCGCCGCGTAAGCATTGGCGAGGTTGTAATGGGCCTCGGGAAAGACGGGCCGGAGCCCCAGGGCTCTGCGGTAGGCGGTAGTGGCCTCCTGCCACAGGGCGCGGCGCGAAAATTCATTGCCCTGCTGGAAAGAATCATCGGCGCTCTGCGGTTCGTTCTGCGCCCAGAGAAGTGAACCTGCCAGCAGAAAAACAATCAAAGCCAGGAAACATGGCCGCGCACGTTTCATACGTCTTATCCAATCTGCTGCCGCACCTATTAGAATACACCCGCCTGTTAAATGGTGTCCCCCGAACGTTTGACATTCTCGGATGCCTTCCGCTATTCTCGGCGCGAAAAAGCGGCACAGCGTGTTTCGCCGTGAAGGCTCGCGTGCCGCATCTCGCGCGGGATCAAGCACCTGGATGGAGCAAGTCCTCCACTTCTTCCGTCATCGGCCGAGGCTGCGCACCGCATCGCTCCTGGCCGGCAGCTTGATCTGGCTGGTCGGATTCTTCCTGGTCCCCATCTTTTACCTGCTGGCCGTCAGCTTTGCCGCGCGGTCGCCTTACGGCACGATCGCGTGGATCCTAGGGCTGCGCAACTATGCGCGAGCCTTCCAGCCCCTCTACCTCGAGATCTACTGGCGCTCCGTGTGGATGGCGCTGCTCAGCACGCTCCTCTGCGCCGGGCTCGGGTACCCGGTGGCTTACACGATCGCGCTGCGGGTCTCGGCGCGCTGGAAGTCCGCGCTCTTGCTGCTGGTGGTGATTCCCTTCTGGACGAGTTTCCTGATCCGCACCTATGCGTGGATGGTGATTCTCCGCACCGAGGGCGTAATCAACAACGTGCTTCTGGGTCTTCACCTGACTCACGAGCCGCTGCGCCTTCTCTACACGCCCCTGGCCGTATTCAACGGGCTGGTTTACGGTGAACTGCCTTTCATGATCCTGCCGCTTTACGCGGTGCTGCAAAAAATCGACCCGGCGCTGCTCGAAGCCGCTCAAGACCTGGGCGCGAGCCGGCTGGCCACTTTTCTTAGGGTGACCCTGCCGCTTTCAACGCCGGGATTGGTGGCGGGAGCCGTTCTGGTCTTTATCCCTTCCATCGGCGCGTTCGTGACGCCTGACCTGCTGGGAGGAGCGCGCACGATGATGGTGGGCAACCTCATCCAGAATCAGTTCGCCCTGGTGCGCGATCAGCCCTTCGGTTCGGCGGTGGCCTTCCTGCTTACTTTTGCGGTTCTGGCGCTGCTGCTCGGGACTCTGCGTAGCGCCCAGCGCGTCACGCGGGAGATACTCTGATGAGGAGAGCGAAGCGGCGCGGTTCGGGCCTGGGGGTAGCAACCTCGCTCGTTTATCTGTTTCTCTACGCCCCCATCGTTGTCCTGGTGGCCTTTTCGTTCAACCGTTCTCGCCTCTCCGCCCGCTGGCTGGGTTTTACGGTCGAGTGGTACGCAGCCCTGTGGCGCAACGACCTGATCTTCGGGAGTCTGCTCAACAGCCTCGCCGTCGCGGTGGCAGTCACCCTCGTCTGCGTGGGCGTGGGGACGATGGCCGCGCTGGTCTCGGCCCGTGCCCATGGGCGCGGCCGCGCCTGGCTCGATGGGCTGGTTTACTTGCCCCTGGTGATCCCGGAGATCGTGATTGCGGTGGCCATGGTGGTCTTCTTCAGCATGCTTCACCTGGAATTGAGTCTCACCACCATCATCATGGCGCACATCACCTTCTGTATTTCCTACGTGATCATCGTGGTCGGAGTGCGCCTGGCCGGCATGGACCGCTCGCTGGAAGAGGCCGCCCTGGACCTGGGGGCAAACGAGTGGACCACGTTCCGGCGGGTCACGCTGCCCCTCGCCGCCCCGGGCATCCTTTCCGCCGCCCTGCTGGTCTTCACCACCTCGTTCGACGATTACCTCATTACATCGTTCGTGTCGGGCGTGGGCTCCACCACCCTGCCGCTGCAGATCTACTCCATGCTCAAGCGCGGCATCACGCCGGAGATCAACGCCGTCTCCACCGCGATCTTGTTGGCCACTGTGCCGCTGGTCTACATCGCCCAGCGTCTGGAACGCGGCGCCCTGAAGGTGCGGACGGCGTTGGCGGGCGTAGTCGGGGTGTTCCTCCTCATGGCGGTGCCGCTGGTGGCGCGGACCTGGCCAACGGAACGAAACGTCCCACAATTGAACATTTATACCTGGACCACCTACATCTCTCCGCGCGTTGTGCGCGGCTTCGAACGCGAGTTCCACTGCCGGGTCAATTATGACCTCTACGATTCAAACGAAGCCTTGCTGGCCAAGCTTCAGGGTGGGAACGTTGATTACGACCTGGTCATGCCCACCGACTACATGGTGGAAATCCTCATCCAGCAGGGGCTGCTCGCCAAACTCGACAAGTCGCGTCTGCCCGCGGCCTGGGCCAATGTGGACCCCCGCTTCCTGGGACTTTCCTGCGACCCGCGCAATGAATACTCCGTGCCCTACGCCTGGGGTACAACGGGGCTGGCCTACCGAAGCGACCTCGTGAAAGGGAACGTCGACAGTTGGGCCGTGATGTTCGACCCGCGCTTTGCCGGACACATCCTGTTGCTTGATGATATGCGCGAGGTTTTTGGCATGGCGTTTAAGAAGCTGGGCTATTCGTTGAATTCGACCAACCCGGAAGAAATCCGCCAGGCGCGCGACCTGCTGCTG
>JALHUF010000300.1 GCA_022866195.1 Terriglobia bacterium | reverse complement strand
CTACGGACCACGGACAAGCGCAACCCACAAGCTACAGCTCGCCCCTAACTGACCGCAGACCCCCGGCTACCGTACCACCGCCAAGATAGTGTCTTCGTCGATGGCCACGCGCGCGGGCTTGCTGGTAGCGGTGAACCGGAAGCGCCCGCCGGTGTCGCCCACCACGACGCGCCCGAGGAGAACTTTCCTGTCTTTCTCGAAAATCCCTACCACCGGCACGAGCATCTCGAAGTCCGCCGAGACGCCGCTTTGCTCGATCGTACCCTCGATGATGAATTTCTTGGGTCCGCTCCGCCGCGTGCTCACGCCCAGCTTGTAGGTGGGGATGCCGATGCCATACACCCAGTCGGCGAAGAACCAGTCGAGTTTGCGATTGCGATCGAGATCCAGGTCGCGGGTCATGTACTTTTCCGCATGGCGGATGAAATCCCGCGTGGAGGGATACTGGCCGTGGTAGGTGGCAAGAAAGTCGCGCAGCATCCGGAAGAACTTCTCATCCGAGCCCGAGGCGCTGTCGGACATCATAGCGCGCAGCATATGAATCACCCAGCAAGCCTTTTTGTAAACGATGTTGGTGTAGCCCTCGGGATTCAGAGAGTTGGAGAGCCGATGACCCAACCACATCGGGCCGCCCGACTCGATGGTGCTGCCCTGCTCAGTCTTGCGGAGCAGGTCCGCCTTGTAGCTGCGCAGCAGCTCACGGAACTTCCGTTCGCCCTCCCGCTCGCGGGCCAAGTGGAGCGCCGCCGCATAGCTGGCAAAACCCTCGGAAAGCCACTGGTCGCGGAAGCTTTGCCAGCCCACGTCGTTTCCCCACCACTGGTGAGCGATTTCATGCGTCACGGCAAGCTCACTCAGGTAATCGCCGCTCTTCCCGCCCAGCCCCAACCGCGAGCGCTCCGCCTCGGGCAGAAAAGAAAGCGTGGGGAGGTAGATCAGTCCCGGCCAACCCTGGCCGTAATAGCCCGGGATCTGGGAAACCGACAAGCGCGGATAAGGAAAGGGTCCGAAGAGCGTTTCAAAGTGCTGCACCGCGCTGGCAGCCACTCCTGCCACCCGATCCAGCAGGGCGGCAGGGTCCAGCGGCGCCACGGACTTGGGGATTACGCCGATGGGAATGTCGCCATGGGCTGAGCGCTGCACGATGATCCCGCCGGGCGGCTGGGCCTCCACGTGGCGCTTCTCCAGCGACGCCTCTGCCTCGCGTGCCGCGTACACCTCGATGACGGCATTCCTCGCGTGGCGCGTGCGGGAAACGTAAGCGCCCAGATTGAAACCCGCCACGGGGATCGCCTGGCGCGAGATCCAACGGCTGTGCTTCACCCCCTCGGAGGCCTTCTCCTCCACGCGGTCCCCGGTGGCCACCAAGGTCAACTGCTCGGGGAAATGGAACCTCAGGTCATAAACCCCTCGGGGATTCAAGCCCCGGTTGGGATACCAGCTCCCGCGCTCGCCCACGTAAAGCACGCCCTTACCCACGTCGGTGATGACATTGCCTCCGTAACTGAAAATCAATCGATACTTTTCTCCGGCAGGATGAGGGGAAGGCAAGACCACCACGACCCAATCGTTCCCGCGCGCGGTCACTTCCGACTCTTCGAGCGAAGGATTCTGTAGCACCGTAACAGGTTGCCCGGTTTCGTCCTTGACCTCCGTAAGCTTCAGCAAGCGCGACAGTTCAAACGCGATGACCCGATCCGCAGACGAGCGAGACTCCAACTCCAGTTCCGCACGTCCTTCCAGACTGTGATCGGCATTGATGCGCGTGTCGACCTTGTAGGACAATACCTGGGCAGAACCCACCAGCAAGGCCGGGAGCCGCAGCGCCGATCTCTGGCTCGGGAAGGAACACCAGACGTCGGCATAGGCCTTCCCGTGGCTCCGCCGCACCGCCCCCGCGCGCACCGCTTCCGGCAAACGTTCGTCGACGTCCACCTCGAAGACTCCCAGATTTACACCCTGCAAGTTGGCATGAAAGCAAGGGGTGTCGCGATCTCCCAGGAAATCCATGAGGATCCGGGTGGAGTATTCCGGATTCAGGCTGTGGACGATGGAATTCCAGTGCTCGACAAAACCCGTCGGCTGCTCGTAATCATCCGGGTCCGGCCGCCGCGCCCGGGCCAGAATCTCCTGCGCGGTCTGGTCGGTGAAGCGGAGGTAGGCCGACGTGAACTGTTCCTCCAGGATCGGAGATTGGGTGAAATGGGCCAGGCTCTGTCTTTCGACAGGGTCCGGAGGCATCAGCAGAACTTCACCATCTCCGATGAACACCGCTCCCGTGACCTCGCCGGTGACGGCCGTGAAGAGACCGATGAAGCCGCGGTTAAAATAGAAGTTGGCCCGGTCGCGGGTTATTTGCACATCGCGCAAGACATAGATCTGCGCGGGGTCAACGGATACGCCGTTGAGTTGCTCGAAAAGTTCCCGCGGGCTCAGAGGCGTCTGGGCCATGACAACAGGCGTGCACAGGACCCAGGCCACGCAGAGCCAGGAGAGCAGCGTCATACCACAGCCGCGGGGCACTGACCTGGACCGCGCGGCCACCGAAGGAATCGTCGCCAAGTCCATCTCCCTTCCCCTAGGTCTTGCAAGCTTACTCTAAACTCTTGCGCGCCATTGTCAACCGGGGAACGGTCTCGCGCCGGTGGGCGGAGCGGAGTAACCTTGTGGCGGTCCGTGCCCACGGCGCAGAGCTCGGGTGAACTGATTTCGAAGGGCCGCAGCGCGCCGGCCAAGATCACGCTTTCCGGTAGTGGGTCAGTTTGAAGATCGTCGCCAGCTTCCCAGACCGGGACTTCGGGGGACCCAGGGGTTGCACTTCTACGAGTAGGGCGTAATACGGCCAAGTGAGCGGCGCCGTGCGTCGGAGAGAAAGGTAGCGCAGACCTCCGTCATTGAGGTCTGCGGCTTTTCCTAAAGAAGGACCGCGGACCCCAAGAACGGGGGTCCGCGCTACCCGCTTCTACGAGTAGGGCGTTATCCGGCCCAGTGGTGTGCGTATCCAGCGAGACACGGAGGATTAGGCGAGGCCACCGGGCGGCCTAAGAAGATGGAAGCAACCTGCCTGATAGATCATAAGAGGCGTTATAATCAGAACGTATCCCCGCCGGAATCGTGGGGGTGCCTGGTCTCCGGCCGCCCCATTGAAGGGGGTTTCGCCATCCGAGAGGGTGTAAACTGGGGCCATGCCAGTACTGCTGCGGATTCGCGGTTACAGGTTCTTCTTCTACAGTTTGGAAGATCGCGAGCCACCGCACATTCATGTTGCCCAGGCGGGCGGTTATGCGAAGTTTTGGCTCGATCCCCTGACCTTGGCATCGAACCGGGGTTTTCGAAGTCACGAATTGACGGTGATTCGAGAACTCGTACTGGAAAATCGAGATTTGTTCTTGGAGAAATGGAATGCCTACTTTAGTGGACAAGAGTGAAACGCTCGCGGTCGAAGTGGCTTGTTCTGACGATGCACTCACGGTCGTGCTAGACGACGGCCGCACCGTGTCGGTCCCTCTGGTGTGGTTTCCGAGGCTTCTTAACGCCACCTCGAAGCAAAGAAAAGAGTGGGAGTTCATCGGCGGCGGAATCGGTATTCATTGGGAAGCGATCGACGAAGACATCTCGGTGGCCAGCCTGCTCAGACCGGAGAAGTTCATGCGGCTGGCTAACCCCGCGATGCCGCCGACGCGCTCCGGGCCGCTGCCGCGTCCCTCCCCATCCCCTCG
>JALHUF010000299.1 GCA_022866195.1 Terriglobia bacterium | reverse complement strand
GGAAAGGTTCCGGTGCGACTAATCTGTAATCACTTCTCCACGGGGAGCGCCGGGTTTGCACTCCAGTCTGCCCAGGAGCCGTCGTAGACCCGGACGCGCGGGTATCCCAGCAGGCGCTACACGAAATAGACCTCGGCGGCGCGCGTGCCCATCTGACAGTAAGTGACCGCTTCCTGGTTGCGGGTGATGCGGGCCTGCGCGAAGAGCTGCTGAAGCTCTGCGGCGGGGAGAAAGGTCTTGATGTCGCCCGGGGCAAGGGTGCGAATCCAGTCGATGTTCACGGCGCCCGGAATGTGCCCACCCGCGTACTCTCCCGCAGAGCGCACGTCCACCAGCTTCACGGCAGGGTCGCTCAGGTGTGTGGCCACCCAGGGAGAGGTGGCAATGATCGCGCTGTTTGGCTTCAGTGCAAAGTCTCCGGGCGGGACGCTTGGAGTCTCCGTGGTGGTCGGCCGACCCTCGCTTTGCCACTTCCGGAATCCACCGTTCAGTACTCGGACGTGCGAGTGGCCGAAGAACTCGAGGAAGTAGAACACGCGGGCCGCGAAGCGATTCCCTTGATCGTCGTAAAGAACCACGCGCGAGGCAGCATTGATGCCGGCCATCCGAATGAGCTGTTCCGCCCCGGCCGGAGGCAGCGGATACCCCTGCCGGTTAGCCTCCAGGTCCTCGGTGGCGGGAGCGAGAAAGCTCACCGCGCCGGGGAGGTGTCCCAGGCGGTACTCTGCCGCCGGCCGCGCATCCAGGACGCGCACGTCCGCATTCGACAGGATGCTTGCCAGCTCGCTGGTCTCGAGCAACAGTTGTGGATTGCCGTATTCCCCAGCCGGCGCGGCGGTGAGGGCACCCCACACGAGCGGAGAAATGAGGAAACACAGAAACCATTTGGGCTTTGTCATTCCAACCTCCTTGGGTGAGCCTCGTCACAAGCTCGGCAGCCGCGAACCTGGGACCAGGCAAGCTGTTCACAGGCGAATGAGGGATTTTTCCCTCCGCCCCGTGAAAGCCACTGCCGCGGCGCGCTCGTGGTCAAGTGGTCCGCCAGTGTTGGGCCCTCCGGGATTTGCCCATCCTGAATCTTGAGAGCTTCTCAACTGGCTCACGTTCTCAACTAACGCTGATAGATGTCGACCCTGCCGGGCTGGCGATCACCCTGTTCTTCACGGGGTCAACAATGGCCGCCGAATTGCCAACCGTCCTGGCGCAGGGTATCCTCGGGTCGGGCTACGCCCTCGATTGCCCGAGGGAGGCACATGGCCATGGCGGCAAACCTCGCACGGATTATAGAGCAGTTGAAGCTGGAAAGAGACATCCTGAGGGACGGGGGATATGGACGCTCGGCTGCGGCGCCTTGGAAAGCCACGACTCTCTTCCGAGACTCGGTTACCTGTCTCAATTTCGGCGAGCCGGTGAAAAAGCGTCCGTGCAAGGAATGCCTCCTATGGGAGTGGGTTCCTGAGGGGCACCGTGGCGAGGACATTCCCTGCCATTTCATTCCTCTGAACGAAAGCGGCGACACCATCATGTCCCTCGAACGCCAGGGCGACAGAGAAAAAGCAGAGCACGTACTCCTCGGCTGGCTGGAAACCACCCTTCATCAGTTGGAGGAGCAAGAGCGCCACGGCGAGCCGGAACCCTCGGGCTCCTAGGACGATTCTGAGATGTTGGCGCTGCCCTGCCCCCACAGCCTCACGGGGCTGGCGCAGACCCTTGGGTCTGCGGTTCTGCCATAGTGCTTATCCGCGCACAGAGCTGAAGTTCCGTGCTAGCCGGGGGCATTCTTGCTTTCAACTCTCAACTTTCAACTATTTTCCCAATTTCTTCGCAAGCCGCTCGCAATGTCGGCGCGCTGCGTCGTCTTTCGGATCGAGCTCGGAAGCCTTGCGATATTCCTCGAGCGCCGCTTCCCGTTCGCCCTTGGCCTCGAGGGCCAGGCCGAGGCTGTAGTGCGCTGCGGCGAAGTCCGGCTGCAGGCGGATCGCCGTGCGGTACTCGGCAATTGCACCGCTCGTATCACGCTTGAGGTAGAGCGTTCTCCCGAGGCCGTAGTGTGCTTCGGCGAAGTCCGGCTGCAGGCGAACGGCCTCGCGGTTTTCGCCAACCGCGTCTTCCAGCTTGCGTTTGTCGGCGAGCACATTGCCGAGGCCGGCGTGCGCTGCGGCGTCGTCCGGCCTCAGGCGCACCGCCTCGCGATGTTCGGCAATTGCGCCGTCCAGGTCGCCCCTGAGGTGGAGCGCGAGGCCGAGGCCGGCATGCGCTTCGGCTAACTCCGGCTGCAGGCGGATCGCCGTGCGGTACTCGGCAATTGCACCGCTCGTATCACGCTTGAGGTAGAGCGTTCTCCCGAGGCCGTAGTGTGCTTCGGCGGAGTCCGGCTGCAGGCGCACCGCCTCGCGATATTCGGCAATCGCACTGTCGTGGTCGTCCTTGCGTCCGAGCGCGACGCCGAGGTTGTAGTGCACCTCGGGATCGTCCGGCTGCAGGCGAATCGCCGCGCGATATTCGACAATCGCGCCATCTAAGTCGCCCTTGTCGGCGAGCGCCTTGGCGAGGTTGTAGTGTGCGTCAGCGTAGTCCGGCTTCAGGTGAAGGGCCTCGCGGTATTCGGCGATCGCACCGTCGTGGTCACCCTTGTCGTAGAGCGTAACGCCGAGGTTGTGGTGGGCCATGGCGAAGTCCGGCTTCAGGCGAAGGGCCTCGCGATATTCGGCAATTGCGCCGTCGCGGTCACCTTTGTCCTGAAGCGCGCTGCCGAGGTTGTTGTGCGCTTCGGCGTAGTCCGGTTGCAGACGAATCGCCTCGCGATATTCGGCGATCGCGGCGTCCAGGTCGCCCTTGCGTCCGAGCGCGACTCCGAGGTTGTAGTGCGCATCGACGTCGTCCGGCTGCAGGTGAAGGGCCTCGCGATATTCGGCAATAGCGCTGTCGTGGTCACCCTTGTCGTCCAAGGCGTTGCCGAGGTAGACGTGCGCCTCGGCGTAGTCCGGCCGCAGTCGAATCGCCTCGCGATATTCGGCGATCGCCGCGTCCAGGTCGCCCTTGTCATAAAGGGCCGTTCCCCGGTCAAAGTGCGCCTTGGCATCGCTGGGCTGCCCTTGCGGACCCGCCCAAGCAACCGTGCCTACGAAGAGAGCTAGAACCACGACCCGCAGTTTCATAGCAAGCACCTCCCAGCAGCTTGCGCCCTGCCAACGGAAGCCCCGGCAGGGGCGGTAGAATGCAGCCGGGGTCAACAACCATGATGGTAGGATGATAACCGTATACACCCGGAGCGGGGGGAAAGCAAGAGCGGGAGAGTAGTGCACAGTGGATAGTGAACAGCGGGCAGTGACGAGTGACAAGTGCGGCAGCGCAGGTTCCACCCTTCGGACTTGTGGCATTTCGTGATGCTGTAACGCAACTTCCGCTCTCTGAAGTTGCGGCTCTTCAGGAAATGGAAAAGCCGCAACATTGAAGCACGAATGTTGCGCTACTTCCTTACGGCCACTATAGCCTCACTGTCCTAGTAGGAAAGATGGGAGCCGGCAAGCTGTCGGCGCTACGTTTCCCGCAACTGAATCTGCATGCAGAGATTCATCGCCGGGGTGACTTCGCGGAACACGGCCAACATGGATTCAACCAG
>JALHUF010000298.1 GCA_022866195.1 Terriglobia bacterium | reverse complement strand
CTTGAGTTGGCTTGGCTATATAGGCAACTCAGGAGGCCCGTGGAGGCCTTGCCACTCCTTAGAAGGGTGCTTGAGATCCGCGAGACGGCCCTCGGACCGAATGACCCTGAAACCATCGAGGCCGTCAATGAGCTGGGGTGGACCTATCTGGAGCTTCGCAAGTTCACCGAGGCCGAGGAGCTTTTTCGCAGGTCGCTCGTCACCCATGAGGCCGCCCAGGAGCCTGATATTGAAGCCTTGGCCCGGGATCTGGAGAACATGTCCGCAGTCTATCTAAGTCAGGGGAAGAAGGAGGATGCCGAAGCTCTGTCCAGACAGGCGCTGGAGCTCCAAGAAAAGGAACCTGCCAAGCAGGCCCGCTTTGTAGCAAATGTTGCCTGGAAGCTCGGGAAATTCTATTGGGCTCATCGCAGATACGCTGAAGCCGAGCCTCTGCTTCTCCAGCACCTCGAAATGCAGGAAAAGAGTCGCGGCCCGGAAAACCCTGGCCTTATTTTTCTCTTCCACGAAATGGCACGGTTCTACCGGATTCAGGGGCGGGATGCGGAGGCGGACTCGTTCACTCAACGGGCGCTCGCCCTCGCCTCCACGGCCGGAAGAGACACGTCCTCAAGTCCGGACGACTATACCGCCGTGATTAAGCTCATCAACGCGGGTTCCATTTACATGAACGAGGGGGAATACGCTAAAGCAGAGAAGCTGTACAGGCAGGCGTTGGAGATCGACCAGAGAACTGGGCAGGCGGAATACCCATCCATCGCCATGGTCCTGAGCAGCGTGGCGATGGCCTGTTGCGCGCAAGGGCTCTACGACCAAGCCGAACCCCTCTACAAGCGGTCGATCCAGATTGCCGAGAAAGCCCTGGGGGCAGACCACCCAGATGTTGCCGAGAGGCTCATGCCTCTCGCCCGGTGCTACCGCCAAGCAGGCAAGTACGCCGACGCTGAAGCCGTCTACAGGCGCGCCATCCAGATGATCGATAAGCCAGGCAGACCCGTCCCCCCGGAACTTATCCACGTCCTTTGGGGGTACTGGCAATTACTGCGGGAAATGGATCGCGAGGCCGAGGCAAAACAGGTTGAGGCTCGCATCCACGAACTGCACAAGCAGCTCTCCGCGCCGGATTCTACCCCTTGAACAAGCGACGCCCTGGCCCGCCCCCGCTTTCGCTTGAATGGTGCCGGGGGGTATGCTAGCCTGCCTCGGGAAGGATTCCAGCCGGGGAGGTTACACGGCCGTGAGCAGTCTTACCGAGGCCATCCGGGAGCAGTTGATGGCCAACAGCGAAGAATACCAGCGCCTCTGCCAGGAACACGCCCGCTACGCCGCCCAGCTTGCGCAACTAGCAGCCAAACCTTACCTCACCGAACAGGAGCAGATCGAAGAGGTTCGGCTGAAGAAGCTGAAGCTGCGGGTAAAGGACCAGATGGAAATACTGGTCCACCAGGCTCGCGTCGCCTAGCTGTCGGCGCCAGACACCCTCACGCGCGGACGTTCTCCGGGCCCCAGCAGGACTGTATCGGGAGGGGAGAAGCGTACGCGGGCCCGGTGTGTGCTCGAGGCGAGAAGTGGTCACTCATGGTGAAGGAGGGTTACTGGTACGGCTTACCGTTGGTGCTGGTCGCTGGCGGTCTGATCGGACTTAAAGTCTACGGACTCGCCGCCTTCTTCCTGATCCTCGCGTTCCTCATCCTCAATTTCTTCCGTGACCCTGATCGCAAGATTCCCACTGAGTCTGGGGTGATAGTCTCGCCCGCCGACGGCCGCGTCGTCCAAGTGTTAGAAGAAAATCTGGAGGGGCAGCGAGTCCGCAGAGTGAGTATTTTCATGTCCCCTCTCGATGTGCACGTGAACCGTGCGCCTATCTCGGGAACCATCCGGGAGGTTTCCTACCAGAAAGGGGCCTTCCACATCGCCTCGCAGCCCCGCGCCTCCCTTGAGAACGAACAGAACGTGTTCACGATCGAGGGGGAACAAGGCAAGGTCGTGGTCCGGCAAATCGCTGGGGTGCTGGCCCGCCGCATTGTCTTCTGGAAGAAGCCCGGCGACCGGCTCGAACGGGGCGAGCGCGTGGGGCTGATCAAGTTCGGCTCGCGCGTGGACGTGCTCCTCGACTCCGAGGTTGAATTGCGGATAAAAGTGGGCGACCATATCCAGGCTGGGAGTAGCATCCTTGGACTTACCCGAGCCAAAGACTAAGCCTGCCAAGCACGGACGACTCCGCCGGGGCATCTATATCCTGCCCAGTCTGTTCACGGTGGGGACCCTGATATGTGGGTACTACGCCATCCTCTCGACCCTCAAGGGAACGCAGATGCTGGCGGCGGGAATCGGTGCCGGGCTGAGTCTGGTGGCCTTTGACACCGCGGCCAAAGCGATTGGCTGGGCCATCCTGTTCGACGGGCTGGACGGGCGCATCGCCCGCCTCACTAATTCCACTTCGGATTTTGGCCGCGAGTTTGATTCCCTGGCCGACGTAATCACCTTCGGCGTGGCGCCGGCATTCCTGGCTTACGCCTGGGGTGTCCGGGCGCTGGACGAGGTCTACGGAACCCAACTGGTGCAGCACCTGCGGCAAGTCGGCTGGATTGTGACCTTCGCCTACGTCATTTGCGGAGCGGCGCGGCTGGCCCGGTTCAACATTGACACCGCCAAGCCCTTGAGCGACCGCCGCCACTTTATCGGCCTGCCCATCCCCGCCGCGGCTGGCGTGATCGCCTCCCTGGTGCACTGGGCCAAATATCCGGTCAATGACTGGGTGTTTGGGATAGCCTGGCTGGGCATCATCGCCGTCCTGGCACCCTTGATGGTCAGCCGAGTGCGATATTACAGCTTCAAGACCGTGGACCTGCGGCGTCGCCGGCCCTACGTCGCCATTATTGTTCTGGGGCTCGTCGTCTGGGCCATCTGGGCCTTTTCGGAACAGGTCCTAGTGACGCTGGCCCTCACTTACCTCCTCTCCGGCCCCATCGCCCGGCTCACCTCTCGGTTCCGGCCGCACCCGCCCGCACCAGAAGAGGTACACGCCGCATGAAGCAGGCCTATCGGGTAGGCATTGTCGGCGCTTCCTCCCTCCTGGGCCAGGAACTCGTCAGGGTACTCGCGGAGCACAAGTTTCCCGTTTCCAGCCTGGTCAGGTTCGAGGCGGACGAGGAAGAACCTGACCTGCCCGTCGTTGACCTCAGCCAACATCTGGAAACCTTCGCGGCAGAAGAAGGCACGGCGGCAACGGAACTGGATTTAGTCTTCCTG
>JALHUF010000297.1 GCA_022866195.1 Terriglobia bacterium | reverse complement strand
GCTTCCGGAGCGTGCAATTGGGGGGCTCCCGCCGCAGCAGGAGCCTCCCCTGATGACTAGAGTTTCACCACGTTCTCAGCCTGCCACCCTTTGGGGCCCTTGGTGACGGTAAACTCCACCGTTTCTCCCTCGCTGAGCGACTTGAACCCAGTCGCCTGAATGGCCGAGTGGTGCACAAAAACGTCATCGCCGGAAGCGCGCTGGATGAATCCATAGCCCTTCGCGTCGTTAAACCACTTCACCTTGCCTTGTTCCTTTTCCATCTTCTGCTTTGAACCTCTCGTATTTAGATTTTCTTGTTCCGCTCTCGCAACCACTCGCCAAAAACAAAAAAAGCCACAAAATCAATGATTCTGTGGCCTCCTCGCACTTGGTACCGGGTCACAAAAACTGATCAAGCATCAATAGTATACACGAGCAGTGTCCTTCGCGCCAGCCTTATTTCAGCGCGCCGGGGGCCCTGACCTGAAATCCCAAAGGTGCACTAGACCTTGAACTTGCCGGGCATTGATGGGATACTAGCCGCGAGTTACGGCGTTAGGGAATCTACTCTCATCGAACTGTCACGCTGAAATTGGCATCATATGTTAGGCAGGCCCGCCCGATGGAACGGCGGGAAACCTGAACCAGATGGCAATTTCAGAAAGAGGAGTGTGCATGGTAGATAAGACCAACGACCGCGATGCCGCGCATGCGATGTTTGGGCTGAACGACCGCGAGGCCCGGCGGGCCGGCTCCCCCGAGCCGAGCCAGCCCAACGCGCCCGGCCCATCCCAACCTGTTTACACGCCAGCCCCGCCCCCGGCGCCCTGGAGCTTTTCCGGTGGCCAGATCCTTTTCTTGCTCGTGCTTGCGCTACTGATCCTGTCAGTCGTCAATATTTTCTTGGTCATCTCGGCGCGCCGGCAATTCAGTGAACATGCCGCGAGACAGACGGATCAACTGGACCTGCTGACCCGGCGCTTGGATTCAAGCGACGCTCGCTACGCCCAGTTGCGAGGCCGGTTCCAGGTGACCTCGGAGAAGCTGGGTTTGACGGAGCAAGAGCTGGCTCGTGCCCGCACGCTGGCGGCCACTGTCCAGAAGCAGCAGCAGGAGTCCGCGCAGCGCTTGGGTGAAGCCATCGCCAAGAAAGCCGGGGCGGACGAAATGAACAGGCTTCAGGCCGAATCCAGCGAGAAGTTTGGTGCCCTTTCGGGAGATATCGCCGGAACCCGCAAAGACCTGGAAGCTACCAAGGAAGCCCTGCTGGGTGCCAAGGGTGAGCTAGGTGGAGCCATTGCGCGAACCCACGACGAACTGGTCGCCCTGGCTCACCGGACCGATCGTGATTACTTTGAGTTCAGCCTGCCGCGGAAGAAGTCCCGGCAGAAGGTCGGGACCGTGATGGTCGAGCTGAGCGCCACCAATCCCAAGAAGAACCAGTTCACCGTCGTTCTCTTCTTCGATGACAAGCGCACCGAGCGCAGGGACAAGTCCATCAATGAACCCGTGTACTTCTACGTCCAGGGGGCCTCGAGTGCATTGGAGTTGGTGGTGAACAAGTTAGCGAAGGACAGCGTAGCGGGTTACGTCAGCACGCCCAAGGCGTTCTTCAGTGGTACGCCCAACGTGCTCACCGCGCGGCCGGGGGCGTAGTATCAGCCCGGGCCGGCGGCAACGGCCGCGCATCTTCTGGCGCCTGACAATTTTCTGAGGCGCTTCCTCATCACAGGGGCGGCCCGCCAAAGCGAGAGGCGGGCCGCCTCTCGCCCCCCCTTTCCTTTGCCCAAAGAGTTCCCGGCGCCTCGGCCGGCGCAGGAACGTCACCATCCCGAAACCGGGCAAAGGCAACCGCCAATACACCACCAAATCGAGGAGGGAGTTACTTCCTGACAGGAACGGAGATGTGCTGCTCGAGGAGGCGGGCCAGTTCCTGGTAAGGGCGCGCACCGATCAGTTGCTCCACCACATTGCCATCTCGAAGTAAAAGGAGGGTTGGGATCGAGCGCACGCCATACTGATTGGCCAGCTCTGGCAGCTCATCGACATTCACTTTGGCAAAGTCGACCTGATTTCCGTAAACCTCGGCAAGCTTTTCAACCGTCGGAGCCAGCATCCGGCAAGGCGCGCACCATTCCGCCCAGAAATCCACCAGCACCAGCTTCTGGCTGGTTTCGATGGCCCGCCAATCGCTCGCCTGAACTTGCAAGACGTTCGCCATAGGTCTTCGAATCTCCTTGATTATCGGCGTTCTGCCGCATTAGATGAGGCAGGCACGGAAAAGATACAGACTTCGGCTCTCGGGGTCGTCGGCGATGCAGGCATGCGAGTGCGCCAGTGGTGTTGGCTGGCGGGAATACGCGGGAGGGCCGTCCGTGGGACTCAGGGGCGGGTAGGCATCTGCGGACGGCCACCAACGATGGACGTGAAGGCTTTGGGCGGTAAGGCCGGCAGCCTTCTCCCCTCCGTTTATTGATTTGACAATAGGCCTACAAAGGGGTTCACATCTTTCGTGACAGCGGCAAGGAACAATGGTACGCTTGCGCCGCAGGGGGTGAGGTGATTTCGCCCCTACCGGGGAGGCGAAATCTCCCTGGTCCGGGAAGCGAGAGGGCAGACGCGGCTCGGCTCCGTTCTTCCCGTTGTTGCTCCCGTACCCGACGTGGCAGGCAGAAGAGCAAAACGGTTCAGGCCGCAGTTCACGATACCAGTCGCATTCCTGGGGGGCGGTGTCCGCTTTACCGGTGACTTGCTGGACATCAGCACGACAGGCCTCCTGCTCCGTTGCGAAAAGCACATCGAGCTGGGCACGGTGGGCCGCATGGCGATTCCGGTGGGCTACGAGACGAGCCGGGTCGTGGCGGTAGCCACGCGGTGTCTCCCCGGGGTGGGTATCGCTTTCGAGTTCAGCCATATGTCTCCGCACGATCGGGAATTGCTGCGTCGCTTGCTTCAGTGCCTTGCCCGCCAGAGCGGACCGTAGTCCCGTCACATTGTGTTTGCATATCTCATGCCGGGCCTCGCTGATTCCCGCCGGGAACTCGAGATTCTCCAACAGCAAGTTGTAGCGTGTACGCGGTGCACGCGTCTGCTTGCCTCCTCTCCCAATTCGCCCCAGGCGAAAGGGGAAAGCGAATCGTAGCGCAGAGCTTGGTTTCCGGAAATACCCCGGACGCCTTACGCAAAACCTCTTGGCAACCCCCAGGGCTTTCTGGTATTCGTAGTTAGTTCTTGTCGGGCACTGATGCCTTCCAGAGCGGTGGTCGCTAGGACGCTGGGGGCAAAGGCGAACTTCGGTATTGAGGACGGATCAGCATGATTGAAGTGGAACACTTGACGAAGCGTTACGGACCAACCGTCGCAGTCTCCGACGTCAGCTTTGAAGTGCAGAAAGGGGAGGTCCTCGGTTTTCTCGGCCCCAACGGCGCGGGGAAGACGACGACGATGCGCGTCATCACGGGGTATCTCCCACCCAGCGAGGGGAGAGTGCGTGTGGCGGGCTTCGACGTGGTCGAAGAGCCTTTGGAAGCCAAGCGGCGCACCGGCTATCTGCCCGAAAACCCCCCGGTTTATTTCGACATGACGGTGGCGGAGTACCTGGCATTCGTTGCCCGGATCAAGGGTGTTCCCCGGCGCGAGATCAAGAAGCGCATCGCGGAAGTCAGTGAGAAGGTTGCCATCACCGACGTGCAGCAACGGGAGATCGGCAAACTCTCCCGCGGCTATCGCCAGCGGGTGGGCTTGGCCCAGGCGCTCATCCACAATCCGGACGTCCTGGTACTCGACGAGCCCACGGCGGGCCTCGACCCGAAACAGATCATCGAGACCCGTGAGCTCATCAGGGGACTGGCGGGCCAGCACACGGTAGTGCTGAGCACTCACATCCTGCCGGAGGTCTCCAAGACTTGCCAGCGCGTGGTGGTGATCAACCAGGGGAAGGTGGTGGCCGTCGGCGCACCCGACGAGCTTACCCGCTGGCTGCAGGGATACGAGACGGTCCTGGTCACGGTGGAGGGGCCAGCGGCGGAGGTCATGGACAAGCTCCAACGTGTCCCGGGCCTGCATTGGGTCGAGCCGCGCGAGACCTCCGATGGCGCCGTCACCTTCGAGATCCATTCCGAGAAGGGCCTGGACGTCCGGCCGGAAGTGGCCCGGGCGGTGGTGGAATCGCAGTGGAAGTTGCTGGAGCTCAAGACCAGCGGCCTGAGCCTGGAGGATATTTTCTTGAAACTCACCACCAAAGACGTGGTCGAGGAACCCAGCGTCAGCGACG
>JALHUF010000296.1 GCA_022866195.1 Terriglobia bacterium | reverse complement strand
TGCCGTCGTGGCGCTCCTTAAACCTTCCCTGTTCTACACAGGTTTGATTCTGGTGGCCTTGGGGTTTGTCGGGCGTAATCTTGCTGCGCGCCGGAGGGGCAGGATTCTCTCGGTAACCTCGCTGACACTGGTGGCCCTCGCGGTTCCTCTGCTGCTGGTGCGCTGGCGAGTGCCGCTGCAGACGTATGCCGCTGCCTCTTCCAGCCGCCAGTTGGCGCGGACGATCATGGAAAGTCCCGAGAAGGACTTGCCCCTTTATGGTTACTATTGCTTTCGCACTAGCTTGGCTTTCTATCTCCGGCATCCGGTGGGGTTGGTGACTGCGGACGCCAGCGAACTGACGAGTAACTACATCTCCCGGCGCTTGCCGGAGCTGCGGCGCGGGATGGGGCGCGCTGGGCCGCCCGAACCGTTGCTGATGGACAGCACGGACCTGCGCAATCGGGCGCACTACTCGCCCCAGGCGATGCTGGTGATGGTCCGCAATCGCAACGTGCGCCAGCTGTCGCAGGTGGTTCCCCAGATGGAACCGCTTTGGAGCGATTGGGAATACTCGGTCTGGAAAATCCCGGCGGCGGAAGAGCATGAGGGGACAGGGAACAGGGAATAGGGAACAGTGGAACGTCCCTCGAGTCCGGATCGCCGCTGACAGGCCAGTCCCGTGACCTGTTCCCTGTCCCCTGTGACCTATTCCCTAAACGTATGTGCGGCATTTGCGGCATTCTGAATCTGGCGCTTGAGCCCGTGGCGCATCGCGAACGGATTGACGCGATGTCGGCCCGGCTCGAACACCGCGGTCCCGACAGCCACGGCAAGTTTGAACTGCCGCATCTCGCCCTGGCCATCCGCCGTCTGAGCATCATCGATCTGGAGACCGGCGACCAGCCGCTGGCGAACGAAACGGGTGAGGTCACGCTGGTCTTTAACGGGGAGATTTACAACTACCGCGAACTGCGCGCGCAGCTCCTGGACCGCGGCCACCGCTTCAAGACGCGCGCAGACGGCGAGGTCATCGCCCACCTCTACGAGGAACAGGGTCCGGATTTTGTGTGCGAGTTGAACGGCATGTTTGCCATCGCCCTCTGGGACGACCGGGCGAAACGGTTGATCCTGGCGCGCGACCGGGCAGGAGAGAAGCCGCTCTACTATTGGCGCGGCGACCGCACGCTGGTGTTTGGTTCAGAGATCAAGGCGCTCTTCGCATACCCCGGCATCAGCCGCCAAATCGATGCCGAGGCCCTGGCCCAGTATTTCTTCTACGGCTACTTTCCGGCGCCGCGCAGCGTTTATGCCGCAATCCGGAAGCTTCCCGCGGCGCACCGCATGGTGGTGGAGCGAGGTGAGATCCGTATCGACGCGTATTGGCGGCTGCAGAATTACCTGCGCCGCCCCGGGCTCCCGCCCGTCAGCACCGGCTGGGAAGAGAGAGCGCTGGCCGAGGCCTTGCGGGTGCGCCTTCGCGATGCTGCCATCTCGCGTTTGGTGAGCGACGTGCCGCTGGGCGTGTTTCTGAGCGGCGGCATCGATTCCTCGACCCTCGTCGCCATCATGAGCGAGTTGACGCCCGGCAACGTTAACACGTTCTCGGTGGCGTTTCCGCAGAAGTCATTCAACGAGGAGCCTTACGCTAACCTGGTAGCGCGCCGCTTCCGCACGCACCACCATGTTTTAGCGGCTGACGAATCTACCCTGCGCGAGGGGCTGGACGTGCTCGCGGACCACCTCGATGAGCCGGTGGCTGACCCGGCGGTGATCCCTACCTATTTGCTGTCGCGCTTCGCGCGCAACCACATCAAGGTGGCGCTGAGCGGCGAAGGGAGCGACGAGCTTTTCGGCGGATATCCCACCTACATGGGGGCGCAACTGGCGGAATACTATTTGCGCCTTCCCCGCATCCTGCGCCACCAATTCTTTGATCGGCTCAAGCGCTTTCTTCCCGTCTCTTCCACCGCGGTGCCGAAAGGATTGTTCCTCCGCCGCTTCCTTACCCACGCCGAGCGGGATCCGGCCGAGCGGCATCAGATCTGGTTCGGGATGTTTTCCCCGGCCGAGCTTGATCAACTTTTCACCCCGGAGTGGAAAGGCCCGTCTCCCGCGAGCAGCGTCATCTTCTTGCCGCTGGAGCGGGTTCTGGAAGGCGCGCGTTTTGATGACACGCTGGCGGAGATGCTCTATCTGGATTTCCGCATGTACCTCGAGGACAACCTCCTGGTGAAAATCGACCGCGCCAGCATGGCGTGCTCGCTGGAACTCCGCACGCCGTATCTCGACCACCGCTTGGTGGAGTTCGCCGCCGCCCTGCCGGCGTCGCTAAAGGTGCGCCACTTCGGGCTCAAATACCTCCTCAAGAAGGCAGTAGAGAAGTGGCTGCCCCATGAAGTTGTTTACCGGCAAAAGCGCGGTTTCTCCGTGCCCATCGCCAGTTGGATGCGGAGGGGGCTGAAGCCGCTGCTGGATGAGACCCTGGCGGAAGAGAAGTTGAGACGCGATGGGCTGTTCAACGTGGCGTTCGTGCGTCGGCTGCTCACCGAACACTGGAGCGGGCGTGCCGACCACCGCAAAACGCTCTGGACGCTGCTTTGCTTCCAGCTCTGGTATGACCGGTGGGGCAAGGGCTAGGATGCAGGAGCTGCCATCTGAGATCTCAAATCGGAAATGGGAAAATCAGGTAATGCCCACGAAGCGTAACCCGCCAAAGGAATTCTCGCCGGCCCCGGGGAGAGCGGCCTTCCGGCCGAAAGAGTGGGCGGTGATCCGGAGGTGCCGCACCCCTCGTCAGGTTCAGGAATTCCTGCGCACGTTGCCCTACAACTGGGAAAAGAAAAAAGAGACGCTGCGTACCTTGCGCGGGGTAGTGCGTCACTGGCAGGCCCATTGTCTGGAAGGGGCGTTGACGGCAGCCACGATCTTGGAGCAGCACGGCTACCCGCCGCTGCTTCTAGACTTCGAGTCTCAAGATAAGCTTGACCACGTGCTCTTCCTGTTCCGTCGCCGCAGACGCTACGGGACCGTGGCGCGGTCGCGCGACCTCGGGCTGCACGGCCGCAAACCCATCTTTCGCACCGTGCGCCAATTGGTGATAAGTTACGTGGACCCCTATGTAGATGGCTCGGGCCGCATCACCGGTTACGGCGTGTTTGACTTGCGGACGCTCGTCAACTGCAACTGGCGCCTGTCATCCAGAAACGTCTGGGCGGTCGAGCGCGCCCTCATCAAATTCCCCCACAAGAAAATCCAGACCTCCGAGCGGCGATACCGCGCGATGCTGCGGCAGTTTCTGGCCTTTCGGAAGAAATATCCTGGCCGCCCCGTCACGTTCTACTCGAATCGAGACCAGTGGATGTGAGGCAGAAGGCAGAAGGCAGAAGGCAGAAGGCAGAAGGCAGGGACTTGTCTCCATGTGCTTCACGGGATAGCCGGGAGTTGGGAGTCGGAAGTCGCAAATCGAAAGTTGGAGCTCAGAAGTCTAAGGGCTGATGGCGACGAATCTTGGGCATCAACTCTGGAAACGAGGTTGCTCATTACCGGTGGTTTCTCGCGCCCCAACACCGAATCCTGAACTCCCAATCCCGAATCCCGAGCAGCGGCGGCGCGGTATAATGGCGGCGGAGGTGGGTGATGCGCTTCGACAAGTTTAGTTTTGGCTCGATCATGATTGACGGCGTCACCTACGACTACGATGTGGTGATTGACCGCGGGGAAGTTGCCAAACGCAAGAAGAAGGCGTCCAAGCAGTTCCGCGACGAATACGGTCACACGCCGCTGTCGATCGAAGAGAAGATTCCTTGGCAGTGCCAGCGTCTAGTGATCGGGACAGGCGCGGATGGTGCCCTGCCGGTGATGAACGAAGTGAAGCAGGAAGCTGAGAGACGCAAGATCGAACTGCTGATTCTCCCTACTCCCCAGGCCATTGAGGCCCTTAAGAAGAACGCGGCTGAGACCAACGCGATTCTGCACATCACCTGCTGACGGGCTCTCACCTCTTCTGTAGCGGCGGTCTATGACCGCCGCCGTCGCGCACGCAGAGAGCCACAGCGCCGCTTCCGGCCACTAGGGTTGCTCCAGGGCGGAGACGAGCAAGGCGGCCTTGTTGGCGAGGTTACGAGCCCGCTGCAAATCGTCGTCGCCCAGGGCCTTTTCCGACTGAGCAAGAAACGTGCGGGCGTCGTCGAGAATCCTGCGAGTGGCGCCGGTCAATTTCCCACGCTCGAGTTGCACGATCCGCCGCCGGAGGCGTTCCTGAAGGCTCAGAATCTCTTGCCGCAGCGTGGCCTGCTGCCCGGGGCTTTCGCGGGGTTCGAGTGCAGGAACTTCAGCCGTGGGGGGCTCTGCGGGCTCGGTGACGCTCTCGGTCGCGGCGGGTGGCTCG
>JALHUF010000295.1 GCA_022866195.1 Terriglobia bacterium | reverse complement strand
GTAGCCGTGGGAACGTCCATGCTTGCTGTCAACAACTACCTGCCCTTCGAGGGCAATCGCGACTTGTTCATGAACATGGTGAACTGGCTCTCGGCGGAGGAGGATTTGATCTCGATCCGGCCCAAACCTCCCGAATCGCAGCGGTTGAATATGACGGCCCAGCAGATGCGGCGAGTCCTTTACTTGGGCGTGTTTGGACTGCCGATCCTGATCATCGCGCTGGGCACCTCGGTGTGGTGGCGGCGGCGATGAAGACCAGATACCTGAAAACCCTCGGGGCCCTAGCGCTGCTGGCAGCGATGTGGGCGGGTTTCACCTATTGGGAGAGACGCAAGGCCCGGGAGAGCCCCCAAACCGAACGCGCGCCCCAGGAAAAAATCTTTCCGGTGGAGAGCAGCCACATCCAGTCGTTCACGCTCAAGCCCCGTGACGGAGAAACGGTAACGTGCCGGCGCGAAGGCGGGAACTGGGTGATCGTGGAGCCCAAGACGCTGGCGGCAGATTCGTCCGCCGCTTCAGCGCTCCTGAACAGCCTGACGGGCACCAGCGTCGAGCAGGTCGTGGACGCGAAGCCCGCGAACCTGAAAGACTACGGCCTCGAGCGCCCTTCCTTGACCGTGGAAGTGGCCACCGACAGGAAGCCGCAGAAATTCACGCTGCTGCTGGGTGATGAGACTCCCACCGGCGGGAGCGTATATGCGCAGATCGCCGGTAACCCGCGGGTCGTAACGCTCTACAGCTACTTGAAGTCATCGCTTGACAAGAAGCTCTTTGACCTGCGGGATAAGCGCGCCGTGACGCTCGCTGCCAATCAGGTGCAGCGCATCGAGGCAGAAGCCAAGGGCAAACGCTGGACGCTGGCCAAGAATCCCGAAGGCGTATGGGACCTGGTCCTGCCGCCCGCCGTGCGCGCCGACCGCTTCACCGTGGAGGGCTTGGCGGACCGCCTGCAGAATCTCTCCATGCAGAGCATTGTGGCTGAGGACAAGAAAGATGCCGCGAAGTACGGGTTTGGCGCCCCCGAGTTGAGCGTGCGCCTGAGTGGGCCGGGCGTGAGCCAGACACTCCTGGTGGGCAAGAAGGAGGGCGAGCGCTGCTACGCGATGAATTCGGCGCTGGAGCCGGTCTTCACCCTGGACGCCAGCTTCCTGACCCAGTTCCAGAAAGAGCTGGACGAGCTGCGCGATAAAGACCTGTTCTCCTTCTCCGCCTATGAGGTGAAGCGTCTGGAAGTGGAAACGCCGGCGGGCAGCCGCGTCTATGAACGGCAACCGCAGAATAAATGGAAGCAGACCGCGCCGGCCGCCAAGGACGTCGCTGCTGGCAAAGTTGAGGCTTTGCTCAACAACCTCCGCGACCTGCGGGCCACTTCGTTTCCCCAGGGGCAGAACCTGGCCGCGTTCGGCCTGACCAAGCCCGCTTACCGGTTCAAGGTCCAGTTCGGCGAGAAGAACGAGACGGGAATCGTCGAAGCCTCCCAGGTCGGCGAGCACGTCTACGCGCGACGCTCCACCGACACGATGGCTTGCGAAGTCTCGAAGGCCGCCCTCGAAGCGGTTGAGAAGGCTATCAAAGAGCTTCAATAAGAACTCTTGCGTGGGGACAGCGGCTATTGCTGATTTGCGATTGAGGATTGACGATTGAAGGGCGACCTCCGCGTCCTTGGCAGGGTTCCCCGAGTTCCGAACACCCGATCCCGAACCCCGAGTTATTTATTCTTCCACGCCGGCTTGCGTTTCTCCACCAGGGCGCGCAGGCCTTCATGCGAGCAAATCCTGCCTGTCCCGGTGGGCTCCCAGGAGGTGAACTCCAGCCGCTTGCTATTTCCTGATGCTAGTGCATAATGGGCGTATGGCGAGACGGAAGAAGGCGTATTCCTACCAAATCAACTTGATCCCCGAGGAAGAGGGTGGCTACACAGTGGTTGTGCCGCTCCTCCCTGGCTGTGTCTCTTATGGTGCCACCATCGAGGAGGCAACGGCGAATGCCCGGGAAGCCATCGAGCTCCACCTGGAGAATCTCGCTGCGCATAACGAACCGATCCCGAAGGACAACGAATCAGTTCCCATCTATACCACCTTAGTCCAGGTGAGCCCCTCGCATGTCTAAGGAACTTCCGGCGTTGCGGGCCCGGGAGATTGTCAGAATCCTACAGAAAGCCGGCTTCGTCCGATGGCGGCAGAAGGGGAGTCATCTGACACTTTACCGGGCGGCCGACCATCGAGCCCTGACGATTCCCGTTCATTTCTCCAGGACGGTCCCGAAGGGCACACTTCTTGCCCTCATCAAGCAGGCGGGCCTAACACGCGACGAGTTTTTCAGCTTTGTGGAGTGAGTTGGGAGCCGGTTCCGCCGGAGTGGGGTAACGGCGACTTGTCCCCTAAGCCAGTTGGTTTTCAGTGCCTGAAGCGACGCCAGTCCCGAGTTATCTATTCTTCCACACCGGCTTGCGTTTCTCCACCAGGGCCCGGAAGCCATGGTGAAGGTGCATTAGTCTGAAGACGTGGTGGGGTTGAATACT
>JALHUF010000294.1 GCA_022866195.1 Terriglobia bacterium | reverse complement strand
TCGGTGAACGACGTCACCACGACGCTGATCCTGGGTGCCATCCTCACGGTGCTGGTGGTTTTCCTTTTCCTGAATAGCTGGCGCAGCACGGTCATCACCGGCGTGACGCTGCCCATTTCCGTCATCAGTGCGTTTATCATCATGCGTTTCCTCGGCTTCACGCTGAACATGATGACGCTGATGGGCCTGTCGCTCGCCATCGGCATGCTCATCGACGACGCCATTGTGGTGCGCGAGAATATCGTGCGCCACATGGAGCAGGGCGCCGATCACATGACGGCGGCCATCGAGGGCACGGCGGAAATCGGCCTCGCGGTCATGGCCACGACCTTCTGCGTCATAGCCGTCTTTGTGCCGGTGGCCTTCATGGGCGGCATCGTGGGCCGCTTCTTCTTCCAATTTGGCATGACGGTGGGCTTTGCAGTGCTCATCTCGCTGTTTGTCTCCTTCACGCTCGACCCGATGCTCTCCTCCCGTTGGTACGACCCATCGATCGAAGCCGGGCGGCGGAAAGGGTGGCTGAGCCGTGCCTTGGCGAGCGCCAATCGCCGGTTCGAAGACGTGCGCACCATCCTGGGGCGAAGCCTGCAGTGGTCGCTGCGTCATCGCGGCGCGGTGCTCGGCATTGCGGTTCTGTCCATCGTGGTGGCCTTTGTCATCTTCGGACGCCTGGGGAGCGCGTTCTTCCCCGAATACGACCGCGGCGAGTTCCAGGTGTCGTTCAAGATGCCGCCCGGCACCACGCTGCGCGAGACCGCCGACGTGGGCCGGCGCATTACCAACCTGCTCAAACGCTACCCCGAGATTGCCTACTCGTTCGTCACCGTCGGCGCGGGCGGCACCACGCCCGTCAACGAGGGGGCCATCTACATCAAGCTGAAGCCCAAAGGGGAACGCCAGCGAACCGACTTCGAGCTGCGCCAGGCCGTGCGCCAGGACTTGGCCCGCTGGCCGGCGCTGCGCTCCGTCGTCGGCGAGGTGGAATACATGGCCGGGGAAGGCCAGCCGCTGCAAGTCAGTGTGCGCGGCACTGATCTCGCCAAACTGGACGAGGTGGCGGCGCAGGTGGCGGCCAATACCAAGGCCACCCCCGGCGCCGCGGACGTGGACTCCAGCCACGAAGACCCGCGCCCCGAGATCCGTGTGCACCTTGACCGCAAGACGGCCTCCGACCTCGGCCTCGACCTCGGGACCGTGGCCTCGATAGTGCGCGGGCTGGTGGCGGGCGAGGTCGTTTCGCAGTTCCAGGACCCGGACGGCGATGCCTACGACGTCCGCGCGCGCCTGGACGAAGACCAGCGACGCCTGCGCGAGGACCTGGCGGATATCTACGTGCCCGTCATGAACGCCGCCCCCGGCGCCGGACAGGGCGTGCCGCTCACCCAAGTGGCGGCCCTGGATGATTCCGCGGCGCCCTCTATCATCCGGCGCCGCGACTTGCTGCGCGAGGTGCGCATCATGGCCTCCACCCAGGACCGGCCGCTGGGCACCATGATCGACGAGTTGCGGGTCAAGAACGGGCAGATCCAACTGCCGCCAGGCACCCAGATCAACTACACCGGCCAGGCAGAGGATCTGGGCGAGACTTTCTACTACATCTACCGCGCCCTGATCCTGGCCGTAATCTTCATCTATGCCATTCTTGCCTCGCAATTCCGCAGCTTCTTCCACCCGCTGGCCATCATGCTCTCGCTGCCCCTGTCGCTGGTGGGCGTGGCCCTGATGCTCTTCGCCACCCATGAGAACCTGAACATCATGTCGATGATCGGGCTCATCATGCTGATGGGTTTGGTCACCAAGAACGCCATCCTGCTCATCGACTACACCAACCGTCAGCGCCGCCAGGGCGAGGACCGGGCGCAAGCGCTCATCCGCGCCGCCAAGGTCCGCCTGCGCCCCATCGTCATGACCACCACGGCGATGATCTTCGGCATGCTGCCGCTGGCCTTTGAAATCGGCGCGGGCTCCGAGATGCGCGCGCCCATGGCGCGGGCCGTCATCGGCGGCCTCATCACCTCGACCCTGCTCACCTTGATTGTTGTGCCGGTGGTGTACACCTACCTCGACGACTGGGGCAGCAAGCTGCTCGCCTGGTGGCGGGCCGGGAGCCCGGTTGCCGCCGCCGTACCGGTCGAAGAACAGAAGCTTCCCTGAAGCCGCAGGATTAGACAACGAATCGTGCGCTACAACGACTCGACTGCTTCCCGATGTGCGCGCCTCCGGCGTATCTACGCCTTCGGCCAGCTCTTTGGCTACCTTATGCTCAGCGTTGGCGTGCTCCGGGGTAGTTTAAGGAGCAGACCGCACTTCGGGCAGATGTCGGGGCCCAGCCACTGCCCCAGCCATTTCTTGCAGCCCGGACACCTCCAGTGGAGGAACGAAGTCACGCTGGCCCAGATCAGGATGGCCATCCCGATCACGAACACCACGTTCTCCGAGACGGGGATTCCGAGCACGGATACGCAAAAGTCCAGCTCCTCCGAGCCGATCAAGAGGAGGACTGCGGCACCCGCGAGGACTTGGCGGGCGATCTGCCACTTCCAGCGGACGTGAAACTCAGCCTGCAACTTCTGCGCTTGTTCCTTCGTGTACTCCATCGCGTTTTCCCTTCCTCGAAGAAGCGCTTACTCGTGAAGTGGCCCATCCCCAGGTGCGAACGCCAAGGAAAGTCTCCGGGGCGACTCTGAGCCTTCGAACCCAGAGCGGCCGAAAGCCTACACGCGCTCGGCCCGCTTTTCAAGCCAGTCACCCGCGCCGCTTGGGTAACAGTCCGAATTTGCATTTGAAAGTTTTGGCGCCTGCGGGTAAAATGGTTTTTCCTTGGCCACCGAGAAGGAGACCCATGAAGCAGGGCATTCATCCCGAGTATCACGACGTCACGGTCGTGTGTGCTTGCGGGAACACGTTCAGGACTCGCTCCACCTATAAGGGCGACCTCTTACATCTGGAAATTTGTTCCCACTGCCATCCGTTCTTCACCGGCAAGCAGAAGCTCTTCGATAGCGCGGGGCGCGTGGAACGCTTCCAGAGGAAGTACGCGGGCGTGAGGAAGTCCACCGAGGCGGCGGGGACCAAGACCTCTTAAGCGGGGCTTTCAATCACAAGCAAGGTGTCAGGTGCCGGATGTCAGGCCTTCGTGCCTCCGGGTCTTTTCCCTGACACCTGAAACCCGACACCTGCTGGCGAGCGCCTGATGACGGCTGCCAATTTTCCCTTCGACCTTTACATCACGAAGCCGAAAGAGTATCTCCTGGGGCGCCAGACCGTCGTCGCGGAAGAACTGGCGCGGTTCCTGGAGGACGAAGGTTTGGTGTTCACCACCGACACCCAGGTGGCCGCCGAAATCCTGGCGGAGATCGCTGGCCGCACCTGCTACATGTCGTTCGGCAAGGGCCGCAAATCCAGCCGGGAATACCTGGAGAACATCCTCACCTCCAAGCACGGGAGCGTGCTGGAGCATGCGGTCTGGTGCCTGCTGATAACCGGCGTCAGTCGCGCGCTCACGCACGAACTGGTGCGACATCGCGCGGGCTTCGGTTACTCGCAGCTCTCGCAACGCTACGTGGATGAAAGCGACGCGCGTTATGTGATTCCGCCGCTCTACCAGGAAGACGCCGCGCTGCGGCAGAAGTGGCACGAGACCATCGAGTACATCCGCCAGGCCTACATCGAACTGGCCGAAGCCATCACCGAGTACGTCGAGCGCAAACATCCGGGACTCGAGGCCCGCGAGCAGCGGAAGTGGGCGCGCCAGGCGGCCCGCTCCATCCTCCCCAACGCCTGCGAAACCAAGATCTTCGTCACCGGCAACAGCCGCTCCTGGCGACATTTCATGGAACTGCGCGGGAGCATCCACGCCGACACCGAAATCCGCCTCCTGGCCGTCGAAGTCTGCCGCGTCTTGAAAAAAGAAAGCCCCAACATTTTCCACGACGTCGAAGTGGTCGAGGAGCGCGACGGCCTGCCCGCCGTGCGTGTCATTCATTCCAAGGTGTAATCGTGTAGGGGAGGGCTCCGCCCTCCCGGGAGAGCTGGGAGAGCACTGCGAAGGCCTTCCAGCGAGAGCCCGGAGGGAGCCCCTACCTCACACGTGGTTCCTGAGCATTAGTTCCTTGGGATGCGGCTCCAGATAGACTTGGCCGCGCAGGTAGGCAACGTCGAACCGGCGCACGTAGTGCCGGATGAGGGTGATGGGCACGATCAGCGGCACGAGGCCGCGGCGGTAGTCTACACTCAGGCCCAGCAACTCGCGGCGCGACTCCTCATCCAAGTGCGGGCGGAAGTAACCCAGGATATGGAGAAGCACGTTCGCGTGCCGCCTCGGGGTGGCCAATTCTCTGAGCGCCCGCATGAATTCCGCTTCGTAACGCCCGCGGAGTTCCGCGCGCGGCAGCGCTTTGGCGCGCGCCACTAGGCGTCCGAGGCTTTCGTAGGTTGTGGGCGCATGCGCCATCAGCAGCAGCTTGTGCGTCGTGTGGAAAGCGACCAAGTCTCTCAGCTTCCAGCGCCCGGCGAAAAGCGTGCGCAGGCGGCGATAGGCAAACACACGCTCCACGAAATTCTCGCGCAGGGGCGGATCCGAGAGGCGACCTTCTTCCTCCACCGGAAGCTGGGGAAAGTACGCCAGGAGAGTTTCCGCGAATAATCCGCGCCCCGACTTGGCTGGCTCCCCGCGAGCATCGAACACCCGCACGCGTTCCATCCCGCAGCTCGGCGAGCCTTTCTTCAGGATGCAACCACACAGGTCTTCCTTGGCCAACTCCCCGACGCGTCGTCTGGCGTAGGCGCGCAAGATTTCCGTATGGTCGGCGCCAGTCTTCGGCACAACAAGCCGAACGTCACCCGCAATCCGGACCAGACGCATGGTGTCGCGCGGGGTGCCCAAGCCCATCTCCACCTCCGGGCAAACCGGCACCCACTCCACGTAGCGGCCGAAGGTTTCCACCAGATAGGCGTCGCGCTTGTGCCCGCCGTCGTAGCGCACCTTTTCGCCCAGAAGGCAGGCCGAGATGCCGACGCGAATGGGAGGTTCGCTCATCCGTTGCGCCTCCAGATTCAGGCGAGACGTTTTCCCCCGCCGGGCCCGGTCTTCCCCTACTTGGTGACCACGAAGGCCGCGCTTGCCGTCTGGTGGCTGAAGGGCTCGCGGGCGCTCACGCGCCACACACCGGCCTGATCGTTGAGCGCCAGAGAGACGGAGAACTCCGTCGCACCATTCGGCATGGGCAGATTGGCGCCGTAGTAATCCAAGATCCTCCCGGCCGGATTCCGAACTTCGATGTGGACGGCGCTGTCCGGGACACTCTCCTGTGCTGCGCCGGCGCGGGGCGTCAGACGTATCGCGAACTTGATGATCTCGCCTGGTTTCACCTGCACCGGCCCAGTCGAAGTACCGGCGGGAACAACACTCAGGCGGCCCATCGGTCCCGGCAGCAGGGCAAAGAGTACAGGCTCGCCGGGCACGAGCCTGGCACTCGCGCGCGTTACCCGTCCCAGCGCCCGGTGGGCCCGCAAATCGTAAGCGTACTCGGGCGTTGTCAAGTTGAGCGTCACCAGACCGCTGTCGGTGCAATCGGGTTCCGGAAGAATGGCAACGTACTTCGCTATTCCCTTTCGAAAGGCCACGACCTGGGTGCAGGAAAGCCGCACACCACCGGACTTGCGGAGATCCGCCACGGGGCGCACGCCGGCAAGACTGAGATAATCGCGCAGCAAATCGAGGCGACCAGCCTGGCCCGCGGACTTCCGGAGACGCTCGTAGTCCGTCATCCAGAAGTTGAGGGTGAGCGCGCGGCCGCCGCCGTAACGATTGTCAATCAAGTACAGCCGGTCGCCGGCGGCCGCTCCCGGACGGCCGGTGGTGATGCCGAGAGACGGGCTGGCGGGGAG
>JALHUF010000001.1 GCA_022866195.1 Terriglobia bacterium | reverse complement strand
CACCCAGGAGATGGGCAAGGCTCAGCCTGCCTTGCCTCGCGAGGAGGAGGCGCTGCCAGGCTGGAACCCTCCGGCGGCACAGGGGAGCAGACCCAAGGGCCAGGCGGGGGCAGTCCATCGCACGGAGGTCCTGCCCGGGCGGGTGGCTTCGGGACCCCAGACTGCCCAGGTTGCGACGCTGGGCACCGAGCCGGGGACGAAGCCGGAAGCCCCGCAAGGACTCAACTGGCTGAATCCCGTGCCCCTCCTGGCAACCGCGCTCGAGGAAATCGGCGTCGAGGATGACAGCTTTGGCTTCCTATTGAGATACGGCAAGTATGCGCCAACGGGTCGGACCTCGGAGTTCATCGTCGCCGGCCTGGGTCTGGGCGACCTTTCCAAGCGGCTGACCACATGGCTGGAGGCCCAGGGACCGACCGAGTACCAGGTGCAGGTAGTGGACGACGGTTCGGGTGAATTGACGATCTACCTACCTTCGGCGGTCGGGTCGAATGGGGTATAGGGACATGCCGCTGGCCAGGGGTAGTGACGGGCGCATGAAGGGATGGTCTGTGGCCAAGCAGGGCATTGTTCTGTCGAGACCCGCAAGCTGCGTCGCCGCAAGGCAGCAGGGCAGCCTGCGCGTGCGCCGAACCTGTGAAGAAGCATTCGGCGGAACGCCCCGAGGTGGAGGGGCGCTTTCGGGCGGGAAACCAAGGCGTGTCAGGAGAGATCGTCGGGAGGCGGAGGCGTGAGAACGGCGAGGGCGCAGCGTGGGGACAATGGCAAGATCCGCGTCCTGCTGGTGGACGATAACCAACCCTTCCGCCGCGAGCTGAGGCAGCTGCTCTCGACGCTCGACCGGGTCCAGGTGGTGGGCGAAGCGGGATCGGGCCGGCAGGGCGTCGACCTCGTGGTCGATCTCTGTCCCGACGTTGTCATCATGGACCAGAACATGCCCGGGGTATCGGGCGTCTCGGCCACTCGACGGATCAAGGCGAAGTTGCCGCGGACACGGGTCCTATTCCTGGCCGCCGAACCCACATGGCGCGCGGCGGCATTGCGGGCAGGCTCAGAGGCGTACTTCGTCAAAGGGGAGGACGTTCAGGGATTGCTGAATGCCCTCCAGGCCTCCCCTGCGGCGATCCGCGCCGGGGAGGGGAAGCGAGCAGCTTTTGGGAAACGAGACGCGCCATCCCTGGGGACGGTCGGGTGGAAGGTCGGCGCGGCCCTTCTGCTGCTCCTGCTGCTAGCCGCCCTCGTGCTTTTACCAGCGCGCACCGTCCAAATCACTGCCCTGGTACTGGGGCTGATGTTCTTTGTCTATGGCCTGAAGTACTACGCCAGCGTGGCCGTGATTCTGCTTGCCCTGACCGGGACAAACGGCAATGGCAATGGGAATGGCAACGGCAATGGGAATGGTCTGAAGAAGAATGGGAATGGCAATGGGAATGGTCTGAAGAAGAACGGAAAGGGTAATGGCCATGGCTTGATGAGGAAAACGAACGGAAACGGCAACGGCCTGAAGAGACTCGACACGCCTGCCGCTGGGACGAATGGCGCGGAAGCAGGTTCTCTCCCCGCAAGCTCATTTGTCGAGCGGATCAGGCGGGCGATGGGGATTGACCCCAACGGAGGCGGGAATGGCCACAACGGCGTCCACCCTCCTAACAATCACAAGAATGGCAACGGGGGCAACGGTTTCAAGCTGCGGCCGGAGGACCAGCCTTTTGTCTCCATCCACCTGCCTCTCTACAATGAAGAGAGGGTGGTTGACCGGCTGCTGGAGGCCTGCACCCAACTGGAATACCAGAACTACGAGATCGTCGTCGCCGACGACTCGCGGGACGAGACGCTGTACCGTCTGGAGAGATGGGCAAAGCACCCGCGGGTAAAGGTCTCCCATCGGATCAACCGTTCGGGCTTCAAGGGGGCGGCCCTCAAGCTGGCAATGGAGGTGACCGATCCCAGAGCCCAGTTTGTGGTGGTCTTCGACGCTGACTTCCTCCCGCCACCGGACATCCTGCACCAGTTCCTTTCTTACTTCCTCGACACCAGCGGCGGCAATGGTCATGGTCCAGCAGCGCCCACCCTCGTCGATGACCGTCTGGCCGTGGTTCAGGGATATCAATGGCACGTCCTGAACGCCTCCGAGAACTGGATCACCAAAGGGATTCGCACCGAGTTTGCAGGCTCCTACGTTGTCGAACGCCCCGTTCAGGAGCTGACCGGCGGGATGAAGATGATCTCGGGTTCGGTCTTCATGATCCGAGCCGACGTCCTGCGGCGACTCGGCTGGGGTCATTCGATCACCGAGGACTGGGAGCTCACCCTTCGTCTCTATCTTGAGGGCTTCCGGATCCTCTTCACACCGTTCATCCAGGCGCCCGCCGAATGCGTTTCGGGTTTCAAGCAGCTGGCGCGGCAGCGCATGCGATGGGCGGAGGGTCACACTTACAACGTCCGGAAGTACTTCGGGGCGGTCCTGAGGTCGGCCAAGCTCACGCGGCGCGAGAAGCTCGAGTTTCTCTACTACGCGCCCTATTACCTTCAGTCCGTCCTCTTCATCATCGGGACACTCGCCTGGTTCGTGTCCGAAACCTTGTTCCGAAGCCATTTGCCCTTCTGGACCGAAACCCTCGGGTGGTCCCTGGTATTCTCGAATTCCTTTGCCTTGATCCTGATGAACACGACGGGGCTGTTCCTGGAGCGCGGCGTGCGCCGGAATTGGGCAGGCCTGATGTCGTTCCTCCTGCTCACCTTCCTGCTTGTGCCGTACCAGGCCTACGCCGCCCTCAAGGGTCTGATGGAGCCTCGGGAAGGCGGCTGGTTCCGGACACAGAAGACCGGCCTCATCACCGAAGTCATCGATCGCTTTGGGATGGGGCCGAGGATGCGGCGGCTGCTTCCCAAGAAGCAGAAGCGCTCGATCGATCTCGGCAAGCGCCTGGGGCTGCCGGCGGCTTTGATCACCCGGCACCTGCCGCAGCCGGTGCGCCGATTCCTGGGCCGGACCGGCCTCGGATTCCGGTTCGCCTCCAGCCTGGCCACGGGTTTGCTGCTCCTGGGCATCCTGGCAAGCCAAGTCCCGATGGTTTCGGCCGCTCCAGACGTCTTCTACTTACGGGACACAACCGCCAACGGCGCCTCTCCCGCTGGCCAGGATATGAACCTGGTCCAGGGATCGAGTGAGAACACCCTGCTCTTCGATGGGGCGGATGACGAGGCGTATTGGTACAACGAACTGACGTATCCACCCGGAAGTGAAGATGCCACGATCGCCGCAGGCGACTACACGCTCAACATGTACTTCAGCCAACTGCCGAGCGGAAGCACGAGCCCGCCCGCGTTTAGTGCCGTTTCCACGGGTGATACGCGCCCTGCGACCCTGACCATCTCGCACACAACCGGCTCGGGCGCCGACCGTCTGATGCTGGCGGGCATTTCGTTCGTCAACGACCAGACGGAAACGGTTACTTCGGTGACCTACAACGGCGTGGCGCTCACGTCGGTCGGCACGGTCAACACCTCGGACGATGCCCGGGTTGAGATCTGGCGCCTGATCGCGCCGCCCACCGGCACCTACAACGTCGTGATCACGTTTAGCGCGCCGCTGGGCCGCACGGCGGTAGCCGGAGTGATGACCTTTACCGGGGTACACCAGACCACGCCCTTGGGGACCTTCGCCTCTGCCACTGGCAGCGCGAGTCCCGCGAGCGT
>JALHUF010000293.1 GCA_022866195.1 Terriglobia bacterium | reverse complement strand
TGCCGGAGTCCAGCCCGCGTTTCCTGGTTATTCGTCTGAGTTCCATCGGCGACATCGTGCATGCGCTGCCGGCCGTGGCCGCCCTGGGAGAAACTTACCCCGAGGCCGAGATTCACTGGGCGGTGGAATCTCGCTACGCGATTCTCTTGGACGGAAATCCATTCGTTCATCGGCTGGTAAAGCTCGATACGCTGGGATGTCGAAAGAAGCTGGCCACGTTCGCGACGTGGAAGGCCGCAAGCCGTGGACTAACAGACCTCCGCCAGGTGGAATTTGACGCCGCCCTTGATTTTCAGGGGCTGTACAAGTCGGCCCTGATTGCCTGGCTCAGCCGCGCGCGCGCGCGACTGGGCTTTGCCAAGCAGTGGCTGCGTGAACCGGTGGCGAGCATCTTCTACACCGAACGGATTTCGCCGCGCGCAGGTGACCACGTCATCCAGATGAACTTGGCGCTGGTTGAGCGTCTGGGGGCGCGTGCCGCTCGCTGGCAGTTCCCGCTGCCCCAGAGCGAAGCTGACGCGCGCTATGTGGAGCAGCAACTGGCGGCGCTCGCGGCGCAAGAGTTCATGGTGATCAACCCGGGCGGGGGCTGGAGGAGCAAGCGGTGGGCTCCGGAAAACTACGCCGAGCTTATCCGCCGCCTATCGGGGGAATTTCCAGACGTTATCCTTTTGACTGGATCGCCGGAGGAGGAGCCGCTGATTCGAGATATGATCCACAGTTCGGGTTCTGCGCGGGCCAAGCACTTTCCCTCGACCATTACCCAGTTCATTGCTCTGGTGCGGCGCGCCAAGCTTTTTCTCAGTGGAGATACGGGACCGCTCCACCTGGCCGCGGCCGTGGGGACTCCCCTTGTTGCTATCTACGGGCCGACGGATCCCGCGCGCAACGGACCTTTCTCCGCCGCCGACATCACGCTCTGGAGCCACGAGCCGACCAACTACACGCGCCGGGCACCGAGTGCCAAATACCTTTCGGGTATCTCGGTGGAATCCGTTCTGCGGGCGATTCACGAACGCCTAGCGAGGGTGCATGGATAAGGGTTACGCGGCCTGGGCTGCACGCTGGCGCGTCCCGCTGGGATTCGCGTTGGGGGTCGCTTACCTTGTCTTCGCACAACCCAGCCTGCGGCTCCTCATCGCCGGAGCCGCAATTGCGCTCTGCGGACTCCTGCTGCGGGCCTTCGCCGCCGGATGTCTCGAGAAGAACCGCAATCTGGCGATGGGCGGCCCCTATGCCTACACCCGCAATCCGCTCTACCTGGGCAGCTTCCTCATGGGCAAAGGGTTCGCCATTGCCGGAGGCTCGTGGGTCTTGGGGCTTGCCTTCTTGGGCTTCTTCGTGTTGGTTTATTGGCCGGTGATGCGCCGCGAAGAGGAGTATCTGCGGCAGCAGTTTGGAGAAGTCTATGGGCGCTACGCCGCGGCTGTGCCGCTCCTGCTGCCTACGGGGCGGCGCGCGCCTCTGGCCGGAGAACCCTTTCGGTGGGAACTGTATCGCAAGAACCGTGAATATGAGGCGGCCGCCGGATACGTCGTGGCCGTCGTGTTCCTGATCCTTAAGATGCTGCTGCGCTAGGAATGCGCTCGCTTGGCTTTCGGCGCCTCGCAGTACCTGGTTGCTCTATATGAGCCTGCGAAAGTCGTGGATCGTCGGAGCTGGGTTGGCCACCTTGTTGCTGGTAGTGCCAGTCCCGCAGACCGCAGAAGAGCCCGGGCCCTCACCCTTCGCGCCCGGGGAGACGCTGACGTACGATGTGACCTGGTCCATCTTCCCCGCCGGCCAGGTAGTCGCCACGCTCACCCGCGCGGAGGGGGCATCGCCCGAGGCCTTTGAAGTCCTTACCACCGCGCGCTCCCAGGGTTTTGTCTCGCTTCTCTACAACGTGGAGAACGAATTCCGGTCCTTCTTCGATCCGCGCACCACTTGTTCGCAGCGGATTCTGAAAAAAATCAACGAAGGCCACCGCCACAAGGACACGCGCATCGTCTTTGACGGCGCGCGGGGGCTGGCCATCTTGGACGAACGCGACCTGAACAAACCCAACGCTCCGCCCAAGCACGCCGAAAACGAGGTCCCGTCCTGTGTGACGGACGTGGTGACGGCGTTCTACTTTGTACGGCGTCAGCCCCTGCGCGTGGGCGAGCAGCTCCGCCTGCCCATCAACGATGGCGCCAAGACTTATATGGTCAACGTGGAGATTCAGGCGCGGGAGCAAATCCAGACTCCCCTAGGCGTCCGCACTGCACTGCGCGTCGAGCCCAAGGTCTTCGGCGGCCTCTACACCAGGAGAGGGCGCATGCTCATCTGGTTCAGCGACGACGAGCAGCGGCTCCCCCTGCGCATCCAAACCTCGATTGCGGTCGGTTCCATCGTCGGCACGCTGAGGTCAGTGTCGCCCGTCCCTCCCAACCCGCCTCCCGAGCCGTAGCCGCGTAGCGCAGTCCGTCGGCTGACGGGCGCTACCGCACCGCAGAGGCGTTCAAATGATCCTGTATTTTTCAGTAAGAAGTCGCTGGAAGCGGGGCTGGTAGATGAGGTCGTAAACCTGGGCTTTGTCGGGGAAAAGGCGCAGGGCAAAGGCGCGGGTGTCGGCGACCAGTTCCTGGGCCTCCTCGAGCGGCAAGTCGGACTGCCGGATAACGTTCATCACCAGTCCCACAACCAGTTGCAGGTGGCGTACCTGGCGATTCTCCTCGCGGATCTCAGCCTCGCTCGCCATGGGGACTCCCTGATGAACGTGGGTGCCTGAAACAATCTGCTCCAGAACCGAAACATTTATTATAAGCTAGGCCGAAGCGGGGCGCTGTAGATCCGTTTAGGCTCCGCGGCTGTAGCATGAGCAAGCCGCACCCCATGTCAAACCTCATCTCCACGGAGAACCTCGCGACCCTCAAGCGACGCTGGGGGCGCATTCGCGAGGTGCTCAAGAAGGCGCTGGTGAATTTCTTTAAGGAAGATTCGCTGGCGGCCTCGGCCGGCATTGCCTACCACAGCCTGCTCTGTGTTTTCCCCTTCCTCCTGCTGCTTATCAGCCTGGGCGGGTTCTACATCAAGCGTCACGAACTCACCGGCCAGCTCACTCTCGTCCTGGAACGGTACCTGCCTATGAGGCCGGATTTCATCATGCGTAACCTGGCCGGCATTTCGCGGGCCTACGGACGGGTGGGATTCTTCTCTCTCCTGCTGTTGCTCTGGAGTTCCTCGGGCGTCTTCCTGCCGCTGGAGAAGGCGCTGAACCGTGCCTGGGCAGTGCAGAAGGGACGAAGCTGGGGGCGGCGTCACCTCCTGGCACTGGAAATGGCTTTGGCTATTGGTTTTCTCTTCTTGCTTTCCTCCGCTGCGGCGGGGGTGAACGTCTACATCCACCACTGGCTGCAGCGCGGACGGCAATCGTTTCCTTCTCTCCTGGTTGGCGTGGGCTATCACGTCCTCGCCTTCTGCGTGATGTTCGGCCTGACGCTCACGATGTTCGTGGTGCTTTTCATACGTCTGCCAGACCGGCCCCTGCGCTTTCGCCAGGTATTGCCCAGCGCCCTGCTCACCGCCATCTTTTGGGAGGGGGCGCGGTCTCTTTTCACCCTGCTCCTTCCCGTGTTCAACTATCGCCAGATCTACGGGTCGATCGGGGTGGTGGTAGCCTTGATGACCTGGGCGTACATTTCCTCGGCGGTCACGCTCTTCGGCGCCCAGGTTTCCTGCGCCCTCTATGGCACGCTGAAGACCACCGGGCCGACTCTGGAGGCGCCGGGCACCGTTCAGTCGGCAGGGGCGCCGCCGTAGGCTCGGACCGTAGGCAACGAGCTCTTCATCGTCACCGTCACTGCCCCATCGGTATTCGTCCGATAAGTTCGGGCCCCGGCGGTCCGCAGACGGTCGAGCACTTCCGGGCTGGGCAGGTTGAGAGGGCTTCTGCCTTCCGCCGCCACCAAGGCGATCGAGGGCGAGACTTGCGAAAGGAATTCGGCGCTCGAGGAAGTCCGGGCGCCGTGGTGCGCCACCTTCAGCAATCGGGCATCGAGCGGCACCCCCCGGCTCACCAGCTCTCTTTCCACCTTATCGCTGATGTCACCCGGAAGAAGAACACTGCCCTCGGCGCTCGAAATCCGCATCACCACTGAGTCGTCGTTGGAGGGGCCCGGCGAGAGAGCGCGGCCCGCGGGCGGCCAGAGGACCTCCACATCGGTCTTCCCCAGCGGGAGCCGGTCGCCGGCGATGAGTTGCCGCGTGGGAATGCCGCGTCGCTGCACGTCTCCGAGAAGCGCTTGATATGCCGGCGTGGGCGGGTTGGCACCATGCCAGAACTCTCCCACGCGAAAGTTCCTGACTACCGCAGCAAGGCCTCCCAAATGGTCTTGGTGAGCGTGGCTGAGCGCGACGACGTCCAGCCGTCCCACTCCTCGTGACCACAAGTAAGGCGATACAATGTCCTCCCCTGGATCCCAGCGTCTTCCCGGGAATGCGCCTCCGCTGTCCGAACTCGGCCGGATTCCTCCCGCATCCACCAGCATCGTGGTGCGATTAGGTAAGACCACGAAGAGCGCGTCCCCTCCGCCGCAGTCCAGCATCGTCACCTCCAGCGCTCCGCGCGGAAGCCGAGGCGAAAAGGGGTGGAGCGAGATGAGAATCGCCAACCCACTCAGCGCAGCCAGAGAAACCCAAAGCACGCGGCGGTGGCGGCCCAGGGCCCAGGCGGCTACCACAAGCGTGGCGGCGAATCCCCACGAAACCCAAGCGGGCGGCTCGGGCACCAGGTAGGAGAGCCAGGCTGGCAAACCCGGCAAATCGGTCAAGGTGAAGAGTCCACTCATGATGAGCGCGAGGGCTTTGCCAGGCCAAACTGCCAAGGCGGGTAGCGTCGCACTTAAGACCACTGTCGGCACAGCGAGGGCCAGAAGTGCGGTCATCAGGGGGATGGCCAGCGCATTCAATCCTATTCCGGCGTAGGTCACACGATGGAAGGTCTCCGCCATGGGCAGCAACAGGCCGAGTTGCAGCACGGCCGAAAACAACAACATGTTCGCTGCCCAAACCAGCACTCTAATGGGGCTTACCACAACGGTGGTACCTACTTGCGGGTGGCGGGCGAAGAAGGAGGCTCGTGTTCCCAAGCCCGCGGCAAGAGCGCGCACATCCAGGCGAAACTGGGCCTGGCGGGGCGTCAGAGCCGCGTCGCGGTCGACCTCGTCGAGATGCCACAGCGCCCGGCGATAAGGTTCGGTCGTCCGCTCGAGGATGGGCACAGCCAATCCGGCGATGAGCAGTGCCGCCGCAAACGAAAGCTCAAATCCGGACTCAAACAGCCAAGCCGGACGGTAGACAAGCAAAGCCAGCGCTGCAAGCCCTATGGCATTCAAGCCCGATTGCTGGCGGTAGAGATAACGCGATACGAGATACAGGAGGATCATCAGCGTGGCGCGCAGTGTCGGCGCGCGCTGCTCCACCAATGCCGCGTAACCCAGGAGAAACAGCAGCAGGAGCGCAGACCTCCACTTCTCTCTCAGCCGCATGGCCCGCAGCAAGACTCCCACCGCCATAGCCAGCAGTCCCACGTGAAGACCCGAAATCACCAGCAGATGATAAAGGCCGGTTCGGCGAAAGTTCTCGATGGTGTCAGAATCCAGGGAGGAGCGGTCCCCCAGCAGGATGGCTTTCAGCACGGCGCCGTGGCGCCCCTGGGCGGACCACGGCGGATAGAGCCGGTCAATGCCCTGAAGCAGGCGGAGGCGGGTATTTATGAAAAAAGCTCGGAGCCGGGGAGGGTTCGGATTCGGAAGTCTCTCCACCAGAAAGGGGCTCTTGATGGTTCCGGTGTAAGACACGTCTTCAATCGACTCCATCCAGCGGCGAAAATCAAAGCTGCCTGGATTCTGATAGACGCGTGGCCAGCGCAATTGGACCAGCACGCGAATCACATCCCCATAGCGCAGGCGCAACGAATCCGCGGCCGCCAGCGTTTCAGGGTCGTCGGGGACCAGGAGTCTTAGCCGAACCTTGCCGGTAACGGAGTGAGCTCGGCCTCGGCTTTCCAGGCGCCTTACTTCCACATCGAACTGCTGGCCGTAAGGCGCCCGCGCCGGGTTAGAAACAAGACGCCCTTCCAGGCGGACGGGGTCCTCCAAGTCGATTCCTAATTCCGCCAGGTGGCTCACGTGGTTAGGAGGGAAGCGGACCTCAAAGAGCCGCGCCGCCGCAGCGCCGGCAGCGACGAAGCCCAGCAGCGCGAGCGCGGACGACACCCGATACCATCGCACGCGCAGCGACACGAGTCCCGCCAGCAGGCACGCGGCCGCAGCGGCCAGCAGAAACGCAACGCCCGGCGCCCATCCGTGCCCGGTACGCACGACGGCGATCCCTAAAGCAAAGCAGGCCGCAAGAAGGAGCAGGGGGCTTTTCATGGACTCGTGCCGTCGCGCCGCGTGAGCTTGGCCAGCGATTCGATGTGGAAAGTCTGAGGGAAAAAGTCGAACAATTCAACCCCCTGGAGTTCATAGCCGTGTGCCAGCAGATAGCCCAGATCACGAGCTAGGGTCGGCGGGCTGCAGGAAACATAGTGAATGCGCCGGGGCCGGCAGGCCACCAACAGCTTGAGCGCGCGGACGCCGACGCCCGCACGCGGCGGGTCCAAGACCACCAAATCCGGCGCCGACTGGGCAAAACGCCGCAAGAAGTCAAAGGCGGTTGCCGTAACCGCGCGAACATTGCGGAGCGCGTGTGCCTCAGCATTCGCCGCGAGGTCGGCTGTGGATATCGCCGCGGCTTCCACCGCCACCACCTGCGTGAAGCGTCGGGCAAGGGGAAGGGTGAACAGCCCCACACCCGCGAAAAGGTCGAGCGCCAGCATTTGACGGTCGGAATCTGGCGCTAGAGCGGCGGCCGATTCTTCACTCGTCACCGCGGCCACTAGCTCCGGAAGCAGGAACCGAGAAGCCTGGAAGAAGGAGCCGGGACTGATCCGATAGCGAAAGTCGCCCACGGAATAGTTGAGTGCCGCTTCGCCAAAGACGCGCAATTCCCGGCCGGTTTCGACGGCCACACTCACGACGCCGCTTAACCGCGCCAGCATCTCTCGCGCTATCGCTTCCGCCTCATTCGGGTTAAGGCTGCCGCGCAAGGTGACCGCCACGCGTTCATCCTGGTGGTCGGCCAGCAGCTCAATTTCCTGGCAGCCCACAAGGCGCGCAGACCACTCCGTGCTGCGCAGCTCGCCCAGGATGGCGTTCAAGCCGGGCGACAGAATCAGGCAAACGTCCAGGGGGAAAAGGCGGTGGGACTCATGCTCAAAAAAGCCCAGGACGAGCCGGCCATCAGGCTGGCGGGCGACCTTCAGTTGCGTCTGATTGCGATAGTTCCAAGGATGCGCGGCGTGGAGCGGAATTTCAGAGTCCCAGTGGATATGGCCAATGCGGCGCAATGTTTCACGCAGGATTTCAGCCTTCGCAACCGTCTGGAGTTCAGGCTTCAGGTGCTGGTATTGGCATCCGCCACAACGGCCGAAATACGGACACGGCGGCTCGACGCGGTCGGGCGACGCCTCGAGCACGCGCCGTGGGCGGGCATGCACCACACCCTTGGCGGTGCGCATCGCTTCCACTTCCAGGCGTTCGCCCGCCAGCGCACGCGGGACGAGCACGGTCCGACCCTGGTAGTGTCCCAAGGCGTCACCGCCGTAAATCAACTTTTGCGGAATCAGTTCAAAGGGCACAGATTTGAAATCTCAAATTTGAGATCTCAGAGGTAGAACAAGCTCAGGCGCGGAACCCGGTGGTGCTCAAACAAGCGCTTCTTCAAGAACTGCCGTTCCAGGGATTCAATCTGGGGGCCCGTCATTTTCCAGCGGTAAGGAGCCAATCCGCGCTCCACCTCGCGGCGAAACTGAGCAAGCAAATCAACCGAGGCAGCGCGCGTCAGCGAGGCCGTCAGTTTTTCCTCGAGCGCGGTCAACTGCCTTTCCAGCTCTTCCAGATCCGGCACGGCGTGGCTGGGCGCGCGCCCCGCCGCTTCGCGCACCGTGGAGGCAGCCACGGAGAGGTCTTCCGCCACCACCGGCTGGCCACTGGCTCCTGCCTGCCCCGCCGCCTTGTCCAGAGCCGCCGCATTACGCTCGAGGAAATTCACAATCTCTTCGACCGCAAAGGGAGCAACGCTCGGCCTCTCCTCGACCCGCTGCGCAGCGCGCTTGCTTTCACCCGCCGCCGCGCCCATTTCTTGGGCAGCCGCAAGGACTAGCTGCGTGCAATAGGTCAGGCTATTGATTTTCTGAATCCTGCGCGGCCGCGCCTGGAACTTGGCAAAAGACCGCTCGATGCCCAGCAGGACTGCCTCGAGCGGAATGCCTGCTTCTTTCCAGGATTCGATCAGGGCCCAATCGAGGGTAGACAGGAGGGCTGGCGCATTACGGCAGCGGCGGTAGCATTCCTCAATTTCGGTAAAGTAATTGAAGTAATTCTCCACCGTCGCAATCCTACTTCTGTCGCGGGCCCGGGGCGTTGCGCTCATAGATGATGCGCAGACCCTCGAGCGTGAGCGAGGGGTCAACCGGCGGCTTGTACTTGGAGGCGGCGGCTACGAGCGCGGCCTGGCCGCCCGTGGCAACCACTTTGGTCTTTTCGCCCAGCACGGCGTACAGGCGGTCCAGGATGCCATCCACTAGGGCCACCGCGCCGTAGAAAAGGCCGGATTGCATGCTGCCGACGGTATTCGTCCCGATAACGCGCTCAGGCTCGCGGATCTCCACGCGCGGCAGTCGCGCCGCCTGCTGGAAGAGCGCCTCGGAAGAAATCCCGATGCCGGGTGCAATTACGCCTCCCAGGTATTCGCCCTTCTCCGAGATGGCGTCAAAGGTGATGGCGGTGCCGAAATCCACCACCACACAGGGGCCACCGTACTTCTCAAATGCCGCCACGGCGTCCGCAATGCGGTCGGCTCCCACCTCCTGGGGATTGTCGTAATGAATCGCCATGCCGGTGCGCGTGCCCGGCCCCAGGAAAACCGCTTTCAGATGAAAGTACTTTGTCGCCATCTCCTCCAGTACCGCGTTGAGCGGCGGGACAACGCTCGCGACCATGACCCCATTGATCTGACTGGGCTGGATGTCGTCCAGAGTGAAAAGGCTGCGCATCAGGATGCCATACTCGTCGGTGGTCTGGCCGCGGTTGGTGGAGAGGCGCCACTGGGCACGCAGCTCCTTGCCCTCGTAAACCCCCAGAACCGTGTTCGTGTTTCCGACGTCAATGACGAGGAGCATGTGCAAGCCGTCAGCAGTCAGCGATCAGCCGTCAGCAAGCCTTTTTGCCATTGAAAGCTGAAGGCTGATAGCTGACTGCTTCTTGTTCATTTTACTTCAGTTATTTCCCCTGAGACCAAGGACTCTTCCCGGCCATCCTCGCGGCGAATGCGCAAGGCCCCATTCGGCTCCAGACCCGCCGTCGTGGCCGCAAATTCGTCGGAGCCCGAAAGGACGCGGATGCGTTTACCTTCCGCGTAGCTCGAAGCGGCCGCCCAGGCTTGGGCGATAGCCGCGCTGCCGGCGTCCAGCAGCAAGCGGTATTTCTTTTCGAGCTCTTTCAGCAGGGCCGCCAGAATCTGCGCCCGCGAGTAAATCTTCCGGCCTTCCATCCGCAATGACGTGGCAATCTGCTTCAAGTTCGCGGGCATCTCGCGGTGGTTCACGTTGAGTCCTATCCCCAGGACGACGGCGTGCAGCCGGTCGAGCTCGGCGCTCATCTCCGTCAAGATCACGCACACTTTCTTCCCGTTGATGAGCAGGTCGTTAGGCCAGCGGATGTCAACGGGCAATCCTGTTGTGCTGCGGACCGCCTGGTGCACCGCCACGCCGGCCAGCAGCGTGAGCACCGAAGCGGCCGCAGGCGCCAGGGGCGGCCGCAGGATGATGGAGGCGTAGATGCCGCTGGATTTCTCCGAGTACCAGTCCCGCCCCAAGCGTCCTCGTCCCGCGGTTTGCTCTTCGGCCACCACCACGGTTCCGTGCTCCGCGCCCTGCGCAGCCAGCTCCAGCGCGACATTGTTGGTGGAATCCGTGCGGAAATAGTGAACGATCCGGTGCCCGATCTGATTCTCGCCCAATTCGGGCCGGATCAGGCTCGGAGCCAGGATGTCGGGAAGCTTCTGGAGTTGGTAGCCGCTGGCAGTATGCCCCTTGATTTCCACCCCCAGCGCCCGCAACTTCTCGATGTACATCCACACCGTGGAGCGCGTCACCCCGATTTCCGAGGCAATTTTGGGGCCCGGCACTATGACGGTGGCATTCTTCACCAGCAGGTAGATCAGCTTGTCAATCTTGCGGTCAGTGGTTCCGCTGGCCATATGTTCGCCCCGCTGTAGCGGTGGTCTGCAACCGCCGGCCAAGTTCGGGTTCGCAGAGCGCCGCTACAAAGGTTCAATCAAGAAGTGAATATCCGCGGCGGGCGCTGAGTGCGTCAGCGCACCCACGGAGATGTAATCCACGCCGGTCTCGCCGTAGGCGCGAATGTTCGCCGCGCTTATCCCTCCGGAGACTTCCAGTCGCCGGCGTCCCGCCGTGCGCACGACGCACTCCCGCACTTCGTCTGGAGTCATGTTATCAAGCAAAGCCACGTCCGCTCCCGCGCCAATGGCCTCCTCAAGCTCCGCCACGTTCGAGACTTCCACTTCGACGAGCATTCCCGGCGGACGCTGCCGCCGCGCGCTCTCGACGGCCGGCCGAATTCCCCCCGCCAAACGCAAATGATTGTTCTTGATGAGAATCCCGTCATCCAGGCGCAGGCGATGGTTGCGGCCCCCGCCCACCCGGACCGCGTATTTTTCCACGGCTCTCAGCCCGGGAGTAGTCTTTCGCGTATCGAGCAGCTCCACGTTGAGGCCTGCAAGCTCGGTCTTCAGCCGCCGGGTCAGGGTGGCGATGCCACAGAGGCGTTGGAGGAAGTTCAACGCCACGCGTTCCCCGGCCAGCAGCGCCGCCGCCGTGCCGCTCGCGACCGCCAGTCGAGTGTCCGGCCCCACCTCCGCCCCTTCTTCAACCAGCGGCTCCCAGCCAATGGATGGCTCAAGCACCCGGAAAACCTCCGCCGCCACGGGCAGGCCCGCCACAACAAGGGTCTGCTTATTGATGAAGGCGCCGCGCGCCTGCTTACCCTGGGGAACGGTCAGGCGCGTTGTCAGGTCACCGCTGCCCAGGTCTTCCTTCAACGCTCCCTCGACGAGCGCCCGAAGTTCCCCCGGCGCAACTGCACTGGCACGCGCTGCGGAAGAACTGCCGGGATCTCGCACGATTCAGCCCAGCCTCTCCAGAGAGTCAACGACTTTGCGGTAGTGAACGTTCAATTCCGCGTGGCGGTGCTCTGTGCTCCGCACCACTTCCTGCGGGGCGCGGCTCAAGAACTCCTGGTTCTCCAACTGCTTCTTCACCTGGGCGAGCTGACGCTCCAGCTTCTCCTTTTCTTTCTGCAAGCGAGCGCGTTCGGCTTCCTGATCCACGCGCTCCTCATGGAAGAGGCGCAGATCGAAAGTAGGGGTCACGCGCACCGCGCCGACTTCCGCCGCCAGCCGGCCGCGCTGGAAGTTCAACGCCTGGAGGCCGGCCAAGCG
>JALHUF010000292.1 GCA_022866195.1 Terriglobia bacterium | reverse complement strand
TCAGGTCAACGCCCATGACGTCGGCCAGGGGAGAGCGGTAGCAGGTGTAGATCAACTCCGCGTCGTCGTGGCGAAAGTCCTGGGCCTCGAGGGTACACGCGGGCGCCTGGGCTCTGATGACTTCCTTCTTGTTGACCAGACTGGGTACGCCTTCGTTATACACGATATCCGCTGTGTAAAGGACCGATTGTCCTTTGGCGAGTTGATCGGGGTATTGACCATCAGTGTTGGCCCAAGCGATCTTCATCCGCTGGCGCGAGATGGCGACGCCCTCGGAGATCTTGTGGTTGAGCGCCACGGGAGGCGATTGGGCATCGGCCTTCATCACCCACATTTCCTGGTCGCGGCGGCGGGTGGTCTGGATGTCGGTAAAGGTGCGCGCGCCAATCAGGAAGAAATCGCCGTTCGGGAGATATTGCACGCGGAGGAATCCGGCGTGTTGGAAGTGTCCTGTCAGGAGGCGCGTCAAGCGGGTCTCGAGGTCGATTTCGAATGCGTCGCCAAAGCTCTTGCCCACGAAGGCGATGCGCTTCCCGTCCGGCGACCAGGCAGCCCGCTCGCCGAAGGCGGTCAACTGAGTGATGGTGGGCGGCAAGTTCTTTTCCGGGTTCCCCATCTTCTTCGCCTGGGCCAGGCCTAGCTCCGTTAGCCAGAGCACAACCAGCGCAAGCGCATAGAGCACAATCCGTTTGTTCAGCACGGTGACCTCTGCATGCCAAGAGGCAAAGTGGTTCAGCCGATGAACTGGACGTCCACAACGCCCTCGGCGATCTCGCCCAGGTACTGGCCGTCGGCAACGACATCGGCGGCGAGCGCCACGCGCGGCTGCGAACGGTCCCAATTCTCCGGAATAGTCAACGTGAAGCCTGCGTGGGCATCCCCTTTAGGCGGCACGGTGAGAGTGACGATTTCGGGCGCGACCTTCCAGCCCGCCGGAACAACCAGCGCCGCCTCCACCTGCATGGGGTTCGACCGATAGTTGCGCACGCGCAGGTCGAGGGCCGCGCTCGCGCCGGGGCGCGCTTCGAGCTGGTAGGGATAGAGGCTGGCCCAACTGGGATTGAGGCCGAAGTCGGTGTCCGGATCGGCGACGACTGACCGGAAGTACTCCTGCTGGTTCTCCAGCCGCCGCTTTAAGTCTTCCATGTCCTCCTTGTTGCTCAGAAACGCCTTGCCGTGCCCGGGCGCGACGAGCGTGGGCTGGTACTCCAGAATCGTGCGCATGGACTTCAGGTGACTGTCGTTCTCCACCCAGTTGCGGAAGATGAGGTTGTGGCGGAGCTGGTACGGAGCCTGACCGGTGGTGGGGAAAAAGGCGTCGCCGGTGAAGGCCACGCGCGCGCCGTCGATATCGGCGAACATCGCCATCTGGTATTCGGTGTGGCCGGGGGAATGGCACACCTTAAACTCGAATTCCTCCCACTTGAAGGACTCGCCGTGCCGGAAGGAGCGAGCAACGTCGAGGGGCTCGGCCAGAATGCATCCCAGGTTGTAGCCGCGCGGGTTTTCCAGCACGTCCACCATGTTTTCATAGCACCAGATCTTGGCCCCGTAATGGCGGACCAAGTAAGGGAAACCGTTCAGGTGATCGTCGTGCATGTGGCTCGGCAGGACGACGTCGATGGACTTCAAACCGTAGCGCGCTTTCAGTTCCGGGATCGTGTGCTCCACAAAACGCATGCGGTCGGTGACCGCGGCGGCCGTGTTGAAGCCACCGAAAAAGCTGCCGCTCGCCGAGCCATAGTCCACGAACAGCGCCTTACCGCTGTCGCTGATCAGGGCGTAGAAGGTGGAAGTGGTCTGGTGCGCGCAGATCAGGTGCGGGGTGACAGCGTAGGGCTTGTTCTCGATCGTGAGGGGCGTGCCCGGCGAATACGCTTCGCACCAACCCTTCAGCTTCCCGATGAGGTCGGTGATTCCGGTGGCGGGGTTGGTGAAGGGCTCGCCGTGTGACGGGCAGAGCATTTCCGGCCCGAGTTCACGCAGCTTGGTGAGCGAGAAAATAGCGAAGTCAACTCCGTCGGGGCTGCCGTACTGGTACTGAAGCTCGTAGAGGTTCACCACCTTGCCTGGCGAGTGAATCAAATCGCCGGCAAACGCGGTCTTCTTGCCGTCCACCATGCCCACTAGACTGATGCTGCCGAGCGTATGCCCGGGCGTGGGAAAGATTAGGAATTCATACGGCCCCCAGCGGAACGTCTCATAATCGCGCAGTGCGTCGGCGACGGGGACGTTGCGCGTGAGGGTGAAGAAATCGTTGCGGACATAGTAGAGATGAAAGACACGGCGGTTACGCCAGAAGTTCTCGGCATCTTCAAACAAGTGCCGCTCGTGCGCCGGGACGTGGATGGGAATGCGCTGGGCCCCCGCACGCGCGTCGCCCTGACACTGGTCGCGATGGTGATGCGTGTGCAGGATGCCGTCGACCTTGGTCACGCCGATCTGGCCTAGCAGTTTCAGGACGTGCCCCGAGCCGAAATCGATGAGCAAGGCGCGGTCGCCATTCTTCAGCACGTAGACGTTGCAGGTGTCGCGCAGGAGGTAGAGGTTCGGGGAAATCTGGGTCAGCGCGCCGCGGGGCGTGAAGCGCACGGGAGCTTGCGCGGCGGCGGCCGTAGCACCGGTCGCCAGTTGCGAGGCAATCAAGCCCGCACCCGCGCTCTTAAAGAAGTCGCGCCGATTGACGCCGCTGTTCTTCAATGTTTTTTGCCTTTTCATGGTCTGTCCTCCTGCGTCGCTGAGCGCCGCACAAACTGCCGCAGCTTCCGATGCGCGGTAACTGCCCTTGCGCAGCGCTATAGAGTACTGCATTGGGGGAGGCTTGCAAGCGCCTTGACGGGCCGTCGGCAGGGTTCTTTACAGGGGGAGGGAAGAGTCAAGGACGGGAGCGCGACGGGAAACCACATTGCCTAGTCAGACGGGCCTGAGCCGCGCGCCTGGATCGCGCCTGCGCCGGCAGCCGATTTCATCGGGCTGCCCGGGATTTGGACCAGCGGGCTGACCAGGGAGCTCATCTCCTGCTCGTTGCGCAGCAGGTCCGTCAAGGTGGTCTTGCTGAGCACCTGGTCCACCACGTTCTGCACCGCGCGCCACAGCGAGCGGATGGAGCAATCCACCGAGCGGGCGCAGGTTTCCTCAATGCCCGTGTGGTCCGTGCAGAAGTCCGACTCGAACAAGCGTCCGCCCAGTGCGGCCAGGGCTTCACCGACGGCAATCTGATCCGGGGGGCGCGAGAGGGTATAACCCCCGATCTTGCCGCGAGCACTCTTCACCAGTCCCGCGCGGCGCAAAATGCGCAGCAGCTTGGCCACGTAGAAACTGGAGATCCTCTCCGCCTCGCTGATTTCGGGGAGGGTAAGCCCGGCCTTGCCGCCCGGGCGCGCGATGCGCAGCAAGCAGCGTAACCCGTATTCTTCTTGGGAACTGAATTTCATGACCTTCTCTGTAGCGGCGGTGTCCTCACCGCCGCCCATCGCCGGCGTGGACGCCGGCGCTACAGTCTCACAGCATTCCGAGCTGGAGCTTAGCCGCTTCTGACATCCGGCTCGGCTCCCAGGGCGGCTCCCAAACCAGCTCGACCTTCACGTCCCGCACGCCGGGCAGCCGGCGAATCTTATCGTCCACTTCCGCCACGAGCATCGCGGCCACGGGGCAAGCGGGTGCGGTGAGCGTCATCTTCACATGCACATCGCCCGCGGGCTCCACCCTGACTTCGTAAACCAGCCCGAGATCATAGATATTGACCGGAATCTCCGGGTCGTAGACCGTGCGCAATGCCTCGGCGATGATTTTCTCGCGCAGCGCGCCCGTCTCCATTGCGTCCATGAGGTTGCCCTATGCCCAGTCACTCATTCCGTGCTTACCACTTCTTCGCTTCCTCTCAGGACGCTGCGCAGCGTATGCCACACCAGGGTGGCGCATTTCACGCGCACCGGGAATTCAGTGACTCCGGAGAAAACGGCCAGCTTCCCGAGTTCCGCCCCTGGCTGACCATGCGGAGCTTTCCCGGTTACGAAGTCATGAAATGTCGCGAAGAGCGCTTCGGCTTCGGCGTGCGTCTTGCCCTTCAAGGCCTGGGTCATCAGCGAGGCCGAAGCCGTGGAAATGG
>JALHUF010000291.1 GCA_022866195.1 Terriglobia bacterium | reverse complement strand
CGACTTTGAACACCTCGGCAATTTCAGAGGGCTTCAGATACCGGCGGATGTCGTCGTCGCGCTCGACGAGGGTCTTAAAGTCCTCGCGTGTTTCCCAGACCTGCATGGCGTTGCGCTGCACCCAGCGGTAGGCTTCCTCGCGCGCCGCGCCCTTCGCGGTGAGGTCGAGTAGCAACTGCCCGGAGAAAATCAGCCCCTTCAGATGATCCAGGTTCTCCCGCATACGCTCGGGATAGACGAACATAGTCTCGACCAAGGTCGCGGTCTTCGCCAGCAGGTAGTCCACCAGGATAGTTGAATCCGGGAGGATGACGCGTTCGACCGAAGAGTGCGAGATATCGCGCTCGTGCCAAAGCGCCACGTTTTCGAGCGCCGCCTGGGCATTCGCCCGCACCACGCGCGCCAGGCCGCAAATCTGTTCCGCCGTCACTGGATTGCGCTTGTGCGGCATGGCCGAGGAGCCCTTCTGCTCCGGCGAGAAATATTCTTCCACCTCGCGCACCTCGGTGCGTTGCAGCCCGCGGACTTCGAGCGCAATCTTTTCGAGTGAGGCCGCAATCACCGCCAGCGTACAGAGATAGAATGCGTGCCGGTCGCGCTGGATAACCTGATTGGAGATGGGCGCGGGATTCAGGCCCAGCTTGTCGCAAATGCGTTTTTCCAGCGCTGGCGTCGAGTGGCCGTACATGCCAACGGCGCCGGAAATCTTCCCCACGCGCATCTGCTCGGCGGCGTAAGCCAGCCGTTCCGTGTTGCGCTCGTTCTCCGCGTACCAGATGGCCAGCTTGCAGCCAAAAGTGATGGGCTCGGCGTGGATACCGTGGGTGCGGCCCATCATGGGCGTGTGTTTGAACTCGAAGGCGCGCTTCTTCAGCACCTCGCCCAGTCGCGCGAGGCCCTTCAGCAGCAACTGCGAAGCGTCGCGGATTTGCAGCGCCTGCGCCGTGTCCACCACGTCGTTCGACGTGAGGCCGTAATGCAGGTAGCGCGCCTCGCGGCCCACGTTCTCGGCCACGTTGGTGGTGAACGCGATGACGTCGTGCTTCACCTTCTTCTCGATTTGGAGGATACGCTCCACGGAAAACGCGCCCTTGCGGCGGATGGCGCGCGCGGCACTCTTGGGGATCATCCCCATTTCGGCTTCGGCTTCCGCCGTGGCAATTTCCACTTCCAGCCACCGGCGGAACTTGTTTTCGTCACTCCAGATCTGGCCCATTTCCGGGCGGGTATAACGAGGAATCATAGGATTTTGCATTTGCCGTTTTGGATTTTCGATTTCGCGCCACCATGCGACGAGGAATCGAACCCCTCATCGTATCACAACGAGAAGGCCGGAGTCAGAAGTCAGGAGTCAGGAGTCAGAAGTCAGAAGAAGAAGCCTTGCAGGGCGGGCCTTCAGGCCCACAAGCGTTCCCGCCATTTTTGATTTTTGGCCTTTTGATTTTGTCTTTCGGGGTGCCCTGGCGAGGCCCTTCTGCAACGGCGGTCTATAACCGCCGCCCTAATCGGTGCTCACAGAGCGCCGCTACAGCTAAAACTGGAAAACCGGTGTAGGCGCGGACTGGCTGGCCAGGTGCAACTCCAGCGGCGTGCGGCGCGGCCGCCGGCCGAGGGCTTCCTCGGCGCTCATGCGAGCCAGTTCCGGATGGTTATTGATCTGGCTCAAGTGGGCCAGGATAAGCACCTGCGCCGTGCCGTCGAAGTCTTCGCTCAGGAACTCCCCCGTCGTGCGATTGGAGAGGTGCCCGTGGCGGCTCATCACGCGCTGCTTGACGTACCACGGGTACGGCCCAATCTTAAGCATCTCCAAGTCGTGGTTCGACTCGAAGGTCAGGCAGTGGCAGCCGCGCACGTGCCGCTTCACCAGCTCCGGAATGCAGCCGAGGTCGGTGACCAGCCCGATGCGGATGCCTTCCGCGTCCAAGGTGAAGGCCACCGGATCCGCGGCATCGTGAGGTACGGAGAAAGGCGTGATCTCGATATCGCCGATCGAGAACTTCTCGCCCGGGGCAAACAGCTCGCAGGCGCGCAGGCGCGGGTCCCAGCAGATGGCGTCGCGGGTGGCGGGGGAAATGTAAACGGGAACGTTCAGGTCGAGCGCCAACGCCCGCAAGCCACTGATGTGGTCGGTGTGCTCGTGCGAGATGACCAATGCGTCGAAGTCGTCGGTCCGCTCTCCTACCGCTTCCAGGCGCGCGTAAGTCTCTCGCTTGCTGAAGCCCGCATCAATCAGGAGGCGCGTTCTCTGGGTGGCCACCAGAGTGGCGTTCCCTTTGCTTCCGCTGCCCAACACGCAAACGCGTACGCTCAAGTGGCTTTCCCTTTTGCCCCAGCGCCAGGCCCGTCCGCCGCGGCGGATGACCCGGTGGCAATTCCGAAGGATCAAGCCGCACCGCTAAAATGCCAGCGGTGCGCTACATCCTTCGCAACGATTATAAAGCAAAATGTTCGGGTAGCCACGATTGGTGTCCGTTGCACCCGTGGGCTTCTTCGCGTTGACAAACCCACGGCGAATTCAGAAGCGCAATCCAGACTCCCCACAATCCGGATGGGGTTGAAGGGAGCCGCCGCGTTCAATGCGGCCCATG
>JALHUF010000290.1 GCA_022866195.1 Terriglobia bacterium | reverse complement strand
TCGAAGCCGGCGGACTCCAGGAGCAGTTCGGCGAGGTCATGATCCCCACCGAGGATGTGATCGAGATGCGGGCGGGCAAGAAGGTGGTGACCCCCAGACTCTTCTACCCGGGGTACGTGCTGGTGGAGATGGACATGAACAACGACACCTGGCACATGGTGCGCTCCACGCCGCGGGTCACGGGGTTTGTAGGATCGGGCCAGATGCCGGCGCCGCTGACCCCCGAAGAGGTGGATCGGATTCTGCACCGGGTGGAAGTGGCGGCGGAGCACCCCAAGCCCAAGCTGAAGTTTGACAAGAGCGAGAACGTGAAGATCACCGACGGCGCGTTCAAGGACTTCACCGGCGTGGTGGACGAAGTCAACGACGACCGGTCCACGCTGCGGGTGATGGTGACGATATTCGGGCGCTCGACACCCGTGGAACTGGATTTCTACCAAGTGGAAAAAACCTGAAGGCGAAAGTGGCTACTAGACACTGGAAAACCGAAACTCGGCAGACCTGAGCAGCTTCCAGTTTCCATTTTCCGGTTGCGTGAAGGACTGAGGCACATGGCGAAGCGAGTCACGGCAATGGTCAAACTCCAGATTCCGGCGGGCAAGGCCACCCCCGCCCCGCCCGTGGGACCGGCGCTCGGCCAGCACGGCGTCAACATCATGGAGTTCTGCAAAGCCTACAATGCCAAGACGTCCGCAAAGGACCAGGAAGGGCTGATTATCCCGGTGGTCATTACGGTTTATCACGACCGGACTTTTTCGTTTGTCACCAAGACGCCCCCGGCCTCGGTGCTTTTGAAGCGCGCGGCGAACATTGCGAAGGGGTCCGGCGAGCCCAACAAGAACAAAGTGGGCAAGGTTACGGAAAAGCAAGTGGAAGAAATCGCCCGACAGAAGCGGCCGGACCTGAATGCGCGTGACCTAGCCGGGGCCATCGCCACCGTGAAAGGAACGGCCCGCAGCATGGGGATTGAAGTCGTGCCGTAATTGGAGACGCGAAACTGGAAGATGGAAACTAGCACGACGTAGCGAGTTTCTAGCTTCCGCTTTCCAGTTTCCAATTTCGAGTTTCGCTTTGGAGCAGCAAGGATGGCGAAAGCAGGAAAGAAATACCAGGCATCCGCCAAGTTGGTAGACAAACTCGCTTACACGCTGGGCGAGGCGATGCCGGTCATCAAGAAGGCCGCGTTTGCCAAATTCGACGTGACGGTCGAGGTGGCGATGCGGCTGGGCGTGGATCCGAAGCACGCGGATCAGATGGTGCGCGGCACGGTGGTCCTCCCGCATGGTCTGGGCAAGAGCAAGCGCGTCATTGTTCTGGCTTCTGGAGACAAGGTCCGCGAGGCCCGCGACGCCGGCGCCGACGAAGTCGGCGGCGAGGAAATGGTACAGAAGATCCAGGGCGGGTGGCTGGACTTTGAGGCCGTGATCGCCACGCCCGACATGATGAAGTCGGTCGGCAAGCTGGGGAAAATTCTGGGACCACGCGGACTAATGCCCAACCCCAAGACGGGAACGGTAACGCTGGATGTGGCCCGCGCGGTGAAAGAGGTGAAAGCCGGAAAAATTGAGTTCCGCGTGGACAAGACGGGCATTATTCACTGCCCCGTCGGCAAGGCGTCCTTCGCCGCCGAAAAGCTGGCCGAGAACGCGCAGGCCCTGATCCAGAGCGTCTTGAAGGCCAAACCCGCGACGGCCAAAGGGCGCTACGTGCGCAGTATCGTGATTTCCTCCACCATGGGGCCGGGGGTGCCGATCGATCTGGCCTCCGTGGAGGCGGCCTGACCCGGCGTCATAGGGGAGAGCGAATGAAACGGGAAGAGAAACAGAAGCAAGCCGAAGCGCTACACCAGGAATTGGCAGAGGCCCGGTCCGTGATTCTTTCCAGCTTCGAGAAGCTGACGGTCGCCCAGGACACGGCGCTGCGCCGCAAGCTCGCGGAGACGGGCGCCAAGTACCGAGTGGTAAAGAATAGCCTGATTGCGCGGGCTGCCGTGGGCACGCCCGCCGAGGCGGTGGCGCAGAAACTGCGCGGCACTACTTCCCTGGCCTACCCGACAAGCGCCCCCGGAGCCCTGGCGAAGGCCCTCTGCGCCTACGCCAGGGAAAACCCCGCCCTGATGTTCAAGGCGGGGGTGGTGGAAGGGCGGGTGGTCGCTTTGGACGAACTGACGATGATCGCCAGCCTGCCGCCGCGCGAGCAACTGCTCGCCAAGGTGCTCTATCTGATCAACGCGCCAGCGCAGCGCTTGGCGATGACGCTCGCGGGTGTGGCTCGCAATCTGGCGTTTGTCGTTCAGCAGGGAGTTAAGGATAACAAGTTCAGGGAAGCAGCCAGCAGCTAGGGTTGGCGCCGCAGGGTGTCTTTTCGCCGGCTGGAAGCTAGGCTGGATTTCTCAGGAGGAAAAAACAAAACGATGTCCGAACGAGTAGAGAAAATTGTGGAAGAAATCAAGGGGCTGACTCTTCTGGAGGCGGCCACCCTGGTGAAGAGGCTTGAGGAGACGCTGGGAGCCTCGGCGGCCGCCGCCGCTCCGGTGGTGGTCAGCGGAGCGGCCCTCGGGGCAGCTCCTGCGGGCGCCGCGCCAGCCGAGGAGCAGACGGAGTTCACTGTCGTGCTCACCGGGGTGGGCGCTAACAAGATCAACGTCATCAAGGCGGTCCGCGAGATCACGAGCTTAGGCCTGAAAGAGGCGAAGGATCTGGTGGATGGTGCCCCCAAGCCGCTCAAAGAAGGGGTAAGCAAGGAAGAGGCGGAGACCATCAGGAAGAAGTTCACGGAAGCCGGCGCGACGATAGAAGTAAAGTAGCCTCCTGGGGCAGTCCGGCGGTGCGTTTCCTTCCCGCGAGGGAGGAAAAGGGAATGTTCCTCGCGCGCGCGAGGTTCTACTCACCCGGTGGATTGCTGGGTGGTGTGCGCGCAGCCGACGCATGCGCACGCGCAAGACGTGCAGCGTTATCCCTAGGACGTTAGTGTCGTCACGGCCTCCAACTTATCCGAAATCTCAAGCAAGGAGCAAAAGGAATGCCCAAGGGCGGGAACGGCGCTGCTCGTCAGCGTATTAACTTCTCCAAAATCCCAACCGTGATCAAGATTCCTAACCTGATCGAGGTCCAACGGCGCTCCTACGAACGCTTCCTCCAGATGGACTTGCTGCCTTCGGAACGCGAGGACGCCGGCCTGCAGGCGGTGTTCAACTCCGTCTTCCCCATCACCGACTTCCGCGCCATCTCGCAACTGGATTTCGTGGACTATTCCATCGGCAACTGGGAATGCAAGTGCGGCAACCTCCGCGGCCTGCACCACCGGCGCAGCACCTGTAAATCCTGCGGCAATACCGTCATCACCGACCCCTTCAAGGTGGGAGATGTTCTCTGCACGAAGTGTGGCCGGTTCAACAGGAACGTGGTGACGTTCTGCAACAAGTGCGGCGACCCGGTAGCCTTGCAGCTCAAATACGATGTGACGGAATGCCAGGAACGGGGCATGACCTTCGCCGCCCCCTTGAAGGTCACCATCCGGCTGACCATCTACGACAAGGACAGCGACACCGGGCACAAGAGCATCCGCGACATCAAGGAACAGGAAGTCTATTTCGGCGAAGTCCCCTTGATGACTGAAAATGGCACCTTCATCATCAACGGCACCGAGCGCGTGATCGTAAGCCAGCTTCACCGGTCGCCAGGGGTCTTCTTCGAGTCGAACCCCCAGAAGACCTACTTCCTGGGCAAGATTATTCCCTATCGGGGCTCCTGGGTGGAGTTCGAGTACGACACCAAGAACATTCTCTACGTCCGCATCGACCGCAAGCGGAAGTTTCTGGGCACCATTTTCCTGCGGGCTCTCGGCCTCAAGATCAACGCGGACATCATCAAGGCCTTTTACCAGGTGGAGAACATCGCTCTGCGCGAAAGGAAACTCCACTGGGAAGTTTCGGCAAGGCTGGTGGGGTGCAAGCTCTCCAAGAGCATCGAACACCCGCGCACGCACGAAACCCTGGTGCACGCCGGCAAGAAGATCACCCCTCTCCTGCTGAAGGAGGTCCAGAAGGCACGCCTCACGCACGTCGAGATTGCGCCGCATGATCTGGAAGGAGCCTACAGCGCCGCGGATATCGTCGATACCTCGACCGGCGAGGTCCTGCTGGAGGCCAACAATGAGTTGACGTCGAGCAGCTTGAATTCGATTCTAGACTCCGGCATCACCGAGCTCCGCGTCTTCTTCCCCGAGCGGGACGAGGTCGGCCCCATCATCAGCCAGACGTTGAAGCGCGATCCGCTCAAGACCCCGCACGAAGCCCTGATCGAAATGTATCGCAAGATGCGGCCCGGCGACCCGCCCACGCTGGAAACGGCCACGTCGCTTTTCAACGGCATGTTCTTCGACGCGCGCAAGTACGATTTTTCCCGCGTGGGTCGCCTGAAGTTCAACATCAAGCTGGGGTACTACACCAAGCTCAAAGCGCGGGCCGACGCGAAGGCGACGGAGTTCGAACTGGAGGATGCCAAGAACCTGCCGGCGGCGAGATTCTACCTGATTGTTGACCAGGAGAAGATGTTTGTCCGTAGGCGCGAGGGGAACGTCTGTTCCGAAGTGGAGCGCGGCTGCGAAGGGACCATGGCCACGGACCATTCCGAGGATGCGGTAGCCCAACTGCCGATGGACAAGCGGACGCTCGAGCCCGAGGATTTCTACTGCTCCATTCTCTACCTGTTAAAGCTGCGCAAGAACCTCGCCGGTTACAGCGTGGACGACATCGACCACCTGGGCAATCGCCGGGTGCGCGCCGTAGGTGAGCTCCTGGAGAACCAGTTCCGCATCGGCTTGGTACGCATGGAGCGGGCCATCAAGGAGAAGATGTCGGTCTACCAGGAGATGTCCACGGCCATGCCCCATGATCTCATCAACGCCAAGCCGGTCATGGCGGCGATCCGCGAGTTTTTCGGCTCCTCGCAGCTTTCGCAGTTCATGGACCAGACCAACCCGCTGTCTGAAGTGACGCACAAGCGCCGCGTTTCGGCGCTCGGCCCCGGCGGTCTGACCCGCGAACGCGCCGGCTTCGAAGTGCGCGACGTGCATTCAACCCACTATGGACGTATCTGCCCGATCGCCACACCCGAAGGTCCGAATATCGGTCTGATCGGCCACCTCGCC
>JALHUF010000289.1 GCA_022866195.1 Terriglobia bacterium | reverse complement strand
TGCCGCGTCCTTGGCCGGACGCCTTGGCTGAGTACATTCGCGCTCTCCCGCTGCTTCCCCCTGCGGGCTCGAACCGACTACAACCCTAGCCTGTAGTCCCAGACCCAGGCGAGTTCATACGTGAGCTTATAAGCCCCGCCGACGGAAGAAAGGAGGCAGTGCGACCGGAGAGACGGGATGGGGCGCAAGCGCGGCGACTGCAGTTACGACTCGGCAGCATTGCGCGACGCGGGGCGTCCGAAGATGCCTTGCAGGTGACCCCAAAGATCCGACAACAGTCGGCTCCGGGGAATGTGAGGGAGGAGGTTTTGTTCGATCACCTCCATAACCTTTGGGTCCGTCACCTCGCCGGTGATGACCAAGACGCGTCCCAGCAGGCTGGGACGAATTTCCCTGATCTGCGAGACCATCTGCGCGGCGGTCACGTCCGTGCATCGCAAGTCCAGCAGCACTGCGTCGAACTGCTCGCGGCTAATCATGGCCAGCGCCTGCTGACCGCTGTAGGCCACGTCACCCTCGCAGCCCAGACCCGCCAGCAATACATACAGGATGTTGCGGATGGACGGTTCGTCCTCGATGATCAGAACCTTCCGGTGTAAGTGGCTGTCCCTCACCGTGAACTCCGCCTTGCCCACTCGGAGTTGCCCCGACCCGCTTCGCGGGCCACCCAAAACCCGACCTACCGGTGGGTTGGCTATGAAAACGCTTACTCCTTAATTCATTCGAAGTCAAGCTAAATCTCGCTCGGGGGGCCATCGGAGCCTAGTTGTCTGCCACCTCTCTGGTCAGGGCAGGAATGGAGGCACGCCCTGTGTCGCATCATTGACTGCGTGCGCGTCGACGAGGAATCCTCGATCGTGCCCCGGCAGGATATAGCCGCCCAGCGCGAGGAGCCGGGCGCGGTCGAGATGATACTGCGCGCGGTTGTACGGGATCATCGTCAATACCTGCTCGTCGTGCTCGCGACTCAGCAGGGTATCAGCCGCAATGACGGTCGGCGTCTCATCGCTGTGAATGATGATCGAGGTGTGGCCCGGCACGTGGCCTGAAGTCACGAGACCTTCCAGCCCGTCTGGGAGGGGCGGCGTCTCGATCCAGCGAAATTGGGAAGGTTCGCCCAGCCGCTTCACGTCCCACCAGCGCAAGGCGAACTTGCGCAGCCAGGCCATGTTGTCTCTGGCTTGTTCGTAGTGCGGGGTTTCTGGGTAGTATTTCAACGCCAGCTCTTCCCATTGCGCATCCTTGGCCACGTCGGAGTACATGGACAAGCACCAATCGTAAGACTGCTGCGATGCGTAAATCGTACTTTTCGGGAAGAGACAATTGTTCATGACGTGGTCCACGTGGAAATGCGTGTTGATCAGTGTTCCGATGTCGGTCGGGTCGAGGCCTTTCTGTTTCAAGGCGCCCACCAGTTGATGCGCCTCGTGGGGCAAGCCGGTGTCTACGACGATATGATGCCCCCGGTTCGAGAGTAGCACCGATGTCGCGCCGCGCCAGCTCCCGGTCAGGAGCACTTCGACTTTCCAGCCCGCATCACTCATCGGACTCCGCAACGATGCCATTCTAGCACGTCTGGCACATGCCACCGTCTTCTGCAGCTGCTGGCTCTACCCGCCCGGGAAGCGTCTGGGTGTTGGCTGCCTCAGCGAGGTGCGGTTCACCACGGGCAAAGCTGTTGACAAATTCGGGCGCGTCCAGTACAAATATAAGTTTGCCGTCTGGACAAGGCAGCGGGGAGTGGAGTGGGGACTTACTTTGCCAAAACGCGTCGAGGGAAGATACGGTGGCGGCTTCTCGACGCGGAGGGTTGGGTACTGGGGCGCCTGGCTAGCCAGGCCGCCCACGTGTTGAGGGGAAAGACCAGCCCGGATTTTACGCCACATGCGGATCATCGCGACGGCGTTATCGTTATCAACGCGGAAAAGATTCGCTTGACCGGAAGGAAGCTCGACGAGAAGTTGTACCGGCATTACACCGGGTACCCAGGCGGCTTGCGGGAAGTCTCGGCGCGCCGGGTCCTGGCCACGCGGCCGGAGCGGTTGGTACGTGACGCCATTCTCGGCATGCTCCCCAAGACTCGTCTGGGGGATCGCCTGGCGCGGCGCTTGAAGGTTTACACCGGGCCGACGCATCCTCATCAGGCGCAGAGCCCGGAGCTGCTTTCCCTGAACCGGTAGTCCTTATTCCCACGGAACTGACTTTAAAGAAGGAGTCCTGGTGACAGACCAAGTCCAATTTTGTGCCACGGGTCGCCGCAAGACATCGGTTGCGCGGGTGATCCTGAGGCCGGGCGAAGGCAAGGTGGTGGTGAACGGCCAGCCGTTCGACCATTACTTCCCTTCGGAAGCGCTCCGCCTGGAGGTGCAGCAGCCTCTGGTCGAGACCGAGAACTCGGGGAAGTTTGACATTCTGATCAACGCCTGCGGGGGCGGGATCCATGGCCAGGTGGGAGCGGCGCGGCTGGGCATTGCGCGCGCCCTGGTGGTGTTTAATCCGGAATTGCGTCCGCGCCTGCGCCAAGCGGGTTTTCTCACCCGCGATCCGCGCGCCAAAGAGCGGAAGAAGTACGGGCAGAAAGGTGCCCGGAAACGGTTCCAGTATTCGAAGCGTTAAGAGCAGTGATGAGTGACTAGTGACGAGTGACGAGCTTTCTCCTTGTTGCTGGCCACTCGTCACTTGTCACTGTTTTTCAGCAAGGAGGAGTTTTGTCGAACATCACGATGAAGGAATTCTTGGAGGCTGGAGTTCACTTCGGCCACCAGACGCGGCGCTGGAACCCCAAGATGAAGGAGTACATCTACGGGGAGCGCAACGGTATCTATATCATCGACCTGCAGAAGACCCTCAAGCTCTTCAAGGAAGCCGCCAAGTTCGTCTCCGATCTTGCCGGCGAGGGCAAGATTATCCTGTTTGTGGGGACCAAGCGCCAGGCACAGGAGGCTATTGCCGAGGAAGCGACGCGCTGCGGTATGTTCCACGTGAACCACCGCTGGCTGGGTGGCCTGCTGACCAACAACGCCACCATCCAAAAGTCCATCCAGCGGCTGAAAGAGTTGGAGGAGATGAGCAAGGACGGGCGGTATGACCTGCTGACCAAGAAAGAAGTGCAGAAGCTTGAGCGGGAACGGAAGCACCTGGAACAGAACCTGGCGGGCATCAAGGACATGCCCAGCTTGCCGGATGCGCTCTTCGTGGTGGATTCCAGCAAAGAGGAGATTGCCGTAAAGGAAGCTCGCAAACTGGGCATCCCTGTGGCGGCGATTGTGGATACGAACTGCGACCCGGACGTGGTGGATTATGTGATTCCGGGCAATGACGATGCCCTGCGGGCTATCCGCCTGTTTACTTCCCGCATTGCCGACGCGGTGCTGGAAGGCAAGGATGCAGCGCTGCAGAAACAGTTGATGGCTGAAAAGGTGGCGGCGGAGAAGGCGGCCGAAGAGCTGGAGGCGGCGCGCGAGGCGGCAGCCATGACGGCCGAAGAGGCCTTGGCGGCGGGAGGACTTGGTGAGGGGTTTCCCGCCCAGGAACCTCCTGTTGGCGTGTCCCACGCGGTAACCGAGGCGGAAGAGGCTCTCGACGGTCGCGTGCGGGTTCCCAGGTCCAAACGCAAAGTGGCAGACGTCAGAGGGCGGGGGCCTAAGGAAGAGGACGCGGGAGACCAGCGGGGACCTGACGTGTCCTAGCGCCGCGGAAGCTGAGGGGAGACTTCGGGGTAGGCGGGCCGGTGACGGGCGCCTACCTTTTTCGTGTGAGGAGGACGGCAGAGAGAATGAGCGCTTCCTTAGAGCTGGTAAAGAAACTGCGGGAGATGAGCGGTGCCCCCATGCTGGAGTGCAAGAAGGCTCTCGAGGAGGCGCAAGGGGATCTGGAGCGCGCCTTCACGGTCCTGCGGAAGCGGGGGCAGGCGACGGCGGCCAAGAAAGCCGGCCGCCTGACCACCGAAGGACAGGTGGGCTACTACCTTCACGCTGGCGGTAAGATCGGCGTGATCGTGGAAGTGAACTGCGAGTCCGACTTCGTTGCCCGCAACGAGGAATTCCAACAGTTGGTTCACGACTTGGCGATGCAAATCTGCGCCACCGACCCCCGCTTTGTGCGCCAGGAAGATGTTTCGCCGGAGGTCCTGGAGCGAGAGAGGGAAATCCTGCGCGAGCAGACAGCCGCTTCTGGGAAGCCGGAGGCGGTGCTGAACCGCATGGTGGAAGGCAAGCTGGAGAAGTTCTTCGAGGATACTTGCCTCTACGAGCAGCACTTTATCAAGGATTTGTCCGGGAGCCTGACTGTCCGCGAGCTCATCAACTCGAAGATCGCCAAGTTCGGTGAAAACATCACGGTGCGCCGCTTTTCGCGCTTCAAGGTGGGCGAAGGCTTGCCCAAGGCTTCCTGAGAGGCCCGGGGAGTGCCCGAGGTCTACGCGGGAGATGCGGCAAGGACGAGAAACGCCGAGGGCTTAATGACCGAACCAGCTTATCGCCGCATTCTCCTGAAGTTGAGCGGGGAAGCCCTGATGGGAACCCAGGGGTTCGGAGTGGACCCTGGCGTCGCCGCGCGCATCGCCCAGGAAATCCACGAGGTGCACCAGCTCGGCGTGCAGATCGCCATCGTAGTGGGGGGCGGGAACTTCATTCGCGGCGTGGCGGCTTCCGCGCACGGGATTGACCGCGTCGTCGCCGACCACATGGGCATGCTGGCGACGATCATCAACGCGCTCGCCTTGCAGGATGCGCTGGAGAAATTGGGTTCGTTCACCCGCGTGGTGACGGCCATCGAAATGCGGGAAATCGCGGAACCGTTTATCCGCCGGCGCGTCATCCGCCATCTCGAGAAGGGGCGCATCGTGGTATTGGCGGGCGGGACGGGCAGTCCCTACTTTTCCACGGATACGGCGGCGGCGCTGCGGGCTACGGAGATCAAGGCGGAGGTAATCTTAAAGGCAACCAAGGTGGACGGCGTTTACGATGCTGATCCCCAGAAGGTGCCCGGGGCCAAGCTCTACGAACGCATCTCTTATCTCGACGTGCTCGCGCACAGACTCGCGATCATGGATACCACGGCCATTTCGATGTGCATGGACAACAACTTGCCCATCGTCGTTTTCAATCTACATGTCCCCGGCAACCTCAAACGCGTGGTGCTGGGAGAGAAGGTAGGATCCCTGGTTACCCGTTGAGACTTCGGGAAAGGAGGCGGGTCTTATGATGAAGGAAACGCTGGCGCAAGCGAAAATCCGGATGGGAAAGGCGCTGGAAGATTTCCGTCACGAGCTGGCCACCGTGCGTACCGGCCGAGCCT
>JALHUF010000288.1 GCA_022866195.1 Terriglobia bacterium | reverse complement strand
TTCGAGTTGTCCAGCAGGGGGTAAGCGGCCACGAAACGTAGGCGGTGCTGCCGCGCCCAGCCGGCTAGTGGGTCCCCCTCCCCGCCGGTCCTGGTCAGCATCTGGGGCAAACGGTTGGCTACCGCCTTCCCCAGGATGGTTGCGGAAAGCGGGGCTTCTGCGAGTTCGGCTGGGAGTCCAGGTTTGCCCACCTGGCTGACAAGCTGCAGCGAGACGCCGTCCTCCTTCAGGGCCCAAAGGCCTGAAAGCGCTGCGCCGTAACGCTCCACCAGTCGCGCGGTGAGCGAATCCATGACCGCTTGGGGCTCGAGAGAACCGCAGAGTTCGGCTCCCAGGTCCTCCACTTCGTGTACCAGGCTGATGGAGGATAGTGCCGCCCGTGGTCGCTTGGCTGTCCGGGGGTGTCGACTCCCTGTGCTCACGAAGGGATCCTGAACGCCTCTTCAACTGGTCTTTGCGAAGCCCAGTATATATTTGCTTGCAGCGCCATGCAAACCGTTTCCTGCGCGCGGGAGCCGGAGAAACCAGGAACAGCCTGCGAAGCTTGCCCGGGACCTTTTCAAAAGGAAGGGGGAGACAGGTAACTTGGTTGCCCTAGACGCTACCCGCCTCCCCAGGTAGTCACAAGTGTTGAGTTACCACCTTCGATGCAGCCTCCCGGTCCGAGGTTGCACGCCGGGCTCGTGCCGACTCTTTCGCGCCAGCCAACGAAGTCCCCCCACTCTCGCAGATGGATTATAATGGCGGCCTCGTTCCGGATTTTTCCCTTACTACGGGCAAAGACAGGAGGGAACCGGCCGCGATGAGTTATCTGGTCAGCCCGTTCGAAGTTAGCTCGCAGGTTTTGCCTGAGCCGGTTAAGGTGAGGTTCGTTCACCTTCTGTCGGCGATTGCCACCCGGCATAGCGACACCATTGACTGCATCTTCCAGGTGGGCGGGCAGAAGGTGACCGTGGCCATTTCCTGCGCCACACTCACGGAGCTTCGCGAGCAGGAGCGGAAGTCTCTGAGCGACCAGCAAGTCGCGGAGATTGCCGCCTTGTTCCTGCGTCGGACGCTTGAGCAGGGCTACGACGCCACCCAGGCGGAGCTTTTCCTGGGCGGAACGCGATTGCGTGAGTTGGCCCGCGAGCTGGGCTATCTGTGACACCGATAGAGACTTGGCGGGAGCTCGGGGCCGCGGTGTCCCGAATAGGCTCTGGCGGTTCCAACCACCCAACGCCATCGAGGACCTGACGCTCGCTGGGGTGGCGCCGCGCGCTGGTGAGGGTTTGAGCTCCCTTTCGGCCTTCTGGCCGCCGATAAGAGAAGGAGGACGTTAGGAGAATCTATGTGCGGCATCATCGCCTATGTGGGGAAACAAGCGGCGCGAGGAATTCTGCTGGAGGGATTGAAGCGTCTGGAGTATCGCGGCTACGATTCCAGCGGCATCGCCGTTCTGAACGCCCAGCCTTATCTCCGGAAAGCTGTCGGCAAGGTGGCGGCGCTCGAGCAACGCGTCTGGAACGACAAGCCCGAAGGAGCAGTGGGCATTGCCCACACCCGCTGGGCGACCCACGGCAAGCCCACTGAACCCAACGCT
>JALHUF010000032.1 GCA_022866195.1 Terriglobia bacterium | reverse complement strand
CGCTACATTCCAACAAGAACACCTTGGCCGCGACTTCAGCCACACTCGGCAGACCATTGAGAATCAGATAAACACATTCAAGGCAAAACCCCACTTTAGGAAGCCGATGGACACTCTGATTGATCTGCTCCTAACCTATCGCTGGCAAGACTGACAGGCATTCAGGCTAGCTGAAGATTGCTTTGCCAGTGAGGGTCATACGGGCCTCGAGGCCATTCCTGCAAGAAAGACAAGAAAACTTCCGTCGCAAAATTCCCAAACTGTTGCGCCCGCTTACTTTCCCAATCTGTTGCTTTGACAATGGATATGACCTCGCATAAAAACAAACATAGTATAGTGAACGTCAGGAGGCAGAGTGATGGAGAAGCGGTTCCTGTCCATTGGCGAAGTAGCGCGATACCTTAACCTGAGTCAGTCCGCCATCCGACTCTGGATTTCCCAAGGCCGATTGCACTGTCTGCGTGCCGGACGACGCGTGCTGTTTGACCGGAAATACATAGAGCAACGCTCGGCAAGTGGGCAAATGTTGGAGCCTGTGCGAACTACCAAGTCGGTCCCAAAGCGCAAACGTGAAAGACGAAGCTTGGAAAAAGGGCAGCTGTGCTTTCCGTTCATGAACGACTAGCCACCTTGGGAAGTCACTAGGCTCCTGTTGAGTCAGCCAGCGTCGCCGGGCCGCGATGGACACCATCAGCAAACTCCGTTTGGCCCTCGGCAAGTCCTGGGTTTGCGTTGCTCTGATAGAATTGATCCTGCTGAAGGACTTTGCCCGCCTAGCCCGGCGTCATGAACCGGGCGATCCCGCGAAGCGGGACCCGCTTCCGCCCGGCAGCCAGCCTAACCTTTCAGAGGGGACGCCGGCGCTACAGACCCCCCAGCGGGGCGTCTCTACGAGGGCGCATCCACGCCGATGCAGGACAGGCAACCGTCCGCCCCTACAATCGCGTCTGTGGCCCGAACCTTGACGGGGACAACCGGGCCACGGCGTGCAGCAGGGGTCGCGGCAGCAGGCGCAGGAAGAGCACAACCAATTTGTAACGCCAGCCGGGGACGACGATCAGGCGCCCGCGCGTCAAGCCGCGCCGCGAGGCTTCGACCACCTCCTCGGCCGTCATCCACAAACTTGCCGGGACCAGTTTCCGATCGAATCCCATAACGTCGTGAAACTCCGTCCGCGTATAGCCCGGGCAAAGCGCTTGCACCTGCACCGGCGACCGCGCGGCCTTCAGCTCCAGATAAAGTCCCTCGGTGAAGAAGTTGATCCACGCCTTGCTGGCGTAATAGCTGGTATTGCCGGGCCGGGTGATGAACGCCGCGACCGAGGAAACATTCACCACGGCTCCCTTGCCGTGCGCGGTCATCTGGCGCAGCGCCGCGTGGGTCAGCCGCAGCGTGGCCATCACGTGCAGGCGATGCATCGCCACCTGGCTTTCGAGCGAAGCCTCGTAGAACAGTCCTGAGGTGCCAAAGCCGGCGTTGTTCAGCAGGAACTCGAGATTGTCCGCGCGGGCGATCCGGTCTTCGACTGGTTTCAGTTCAGCATCCTGCGTGAGGTCCGCAGGCAGCGCTTCCACTTCGGCGCCGTGGCGGCTCGCCAGTTCGCTGGCCAAGGCCTCCAGGCGGTCTCGGCGTCGCGCCACCAGCACCAAGTCATAACCATCCGCGGCCAGCCGGCGGGCATACGCCGCGCCAATCCCCGCCGAGGCGCCCGTCACCACCGCCAGGGGTCTTGAGTCCGTCATCGCTTCGCCCTCCTCGTCTCGAAAGGCGCGATTATGCCATGCCGTCGGGCGCGCGGCACCCTCGGCCTCCGGAGCCCGCAGCTCGCAGGGCTCACCCTCCCCAGGCCGCAAGGCCGAGCCTGCGGCGTCTGAGGCGCGGCGCTGCGCCCGCTGCCGCAAGCAGCTTGGGCGCCGGGGAGAGTCAGGCTTCCGCCCGGCAGGGACAAAATGTCCCACGCCACCCCCCATCCAGCTCTTGGGCGGTGTGCCCCATTTCTGTGAAAACGAGCTATCACGGAATTCCCGTTAACTCTTCTTTTGCAGGGGCAGTAGTAGATGTTTGCGATGAGTTACCTACGCCTTAGACTCGCGCTTCACCTTGGCAGATTGTGTGGCGACGCCGCGCGCGAGTTCTTCCTTGTAGCGGGCAAGCTTCTTGGCGAGTGAAGCGTCGGAGGTGGCAAGGATTTCGACTGCGAGGACAGCCGCATTGATGGCGCCCGGTTTGCCGATGGCCGTGCACGCCACGGGCACGCCACCCGGCATCTGGACCATAGAGAGCAGCGAATCCAGGCCTCCCAGCGTCGTGGTGGCCATGGGAACGCCGATTACGGGCAGCGTAGTTTCCGCCGCGATAACGCCTCCCAGATGCGCCGCGCCTCCCGCCGCCACAATAATCACTTTCAAGCCGCGCGCGATGGCCGTGCGCGCGTACTCCGAAGTGCGCGCCGGCGAACGATGCGCGGAACTGATCTCAATCTCGAAGGGCACACCAAACTTCTTCAGCGTCTGCGCCGTTTCGGTCATGACGGGCAAGTCCGTGTCACTGCCCATCACGATGCCCACCAGCGGCCGTGATTTCTCAGCCATGTTGCCTTCCCTCCGCCTCCGGCATTCGCCCGCGGTTCGAGTGCAACGCTGATCCTTGACTAGAGTTTCGGCCGGTCGGGCATTCGTCGGGTCCCCGGATCACTCGGCCTGAGGCCACGTCCCAGCCGCCGCAGCCCCTTGGCGCCGATGTCGCGGCGGTAGTGCATGCCTTCGAAGTGAATCTTGCCCACAGCCGCGTAAGCCCGCTCGATAGCGGCGGGCAAATCCTCGCCGATCGCCGTGACGCCCAGCACTCGCCCACCTGTCGTCAGCACCTGGCGGTCGCGGAACTGCGTGCCCGCGTGGAAGACCTTGACACCGCCTTGTGACTCCGCAGCTTCGAGCCCCGTTATCGCTTTGTCAACTTCCGGCTTCCCCGGGTAGCCTTTGGAGGCCAGCACGACGCACACCGCCGGGCTCGGACTCCAGTGCGCCTCCAGGGCGCCCAATTGCTCTTCCCGGACGGCCCGGAAGAGCTCCACCAGGTCGGAACGCAAGCGCATCATGATGGGTTGCGCTTCCGGATCACCCATGCGCACGTTGTACTCCAGAACCTTCGGCCCCTCCGCAGTCATCATCAGCCCGACGTAGAGAAAGCTGCGGTAGGGCATGCCCTCAGCAGCCATGCCGGCCAGGGTCGGGGAAACGATGCGGCGCAGG
>JALHUF010000287.1 GCA_022866195.1 Terriglobia bacterium | reverse complement strand
TGGTCGAGCTGCTTGACCTGCGCGTCGGTGAGATTGAGCTCCCGGGTCAAGCGTTGAACAATCCGCTGCTTCTCGAAACCCCGGTGCCAGTGGCCTCCGTACCAGCCGTAGAAAAGCACACCCGCCCCGCCCACAATAATCCCCAGGAGGAAGGTGATGATGAAATAAAGATAAGCACGGCGTGTCATGGTTTTTTACCCGTCCCACTGTTCTGTGGAGCCACCGGGGTGGCCCCGTTGTTACTGGGCAACTCGCCCGTGAAGATGGGGATGCTGCCCGCGGTCACTTCTTCTGCCTGTGCCAGGTACAGCTCTGCCGTCGTGGGCCCCCGCAAAGGACCCGAGGAAGGCAAGGCGAGAGCCAACAGGAGGGTGAGCGCCAGAACACAAGTGGCATAGACCACCCGCCGGCCGGCCCGCTCCAGGAATTCCACACTCACTTCGTCGCGCGTCTCCTCCAACCGCCGGAGCACACGGGTGGCGAAACCCCAGGAAGGCTCGGGCACCGGCTCCGCAGCCAGGGCGCGAAACCCCACCCGCAGCACGCCAAAATCGCGCACATAGGCGCGACACTCGGCGCAACCCGCCACGTGCTCCCGGACGGCGGCGGGTCCCTCCTCCGGCCAGTCTTCCAGAATCATCCTGCGCATCTCTTCACAGCGCATGGCTCACCTTCCCTCTCGCCACCGTTTCAAATCCTCCAGCATCCTTTTCCTGGCTCGATGCAGCCGCACTTTGACCGTACTCCGATTGAGCTTCAGAATCTCCGCGATCTCTTCCACCGACAGCCCTTCCAGCTCCTTCAAGCCGAGCACGACCCGGTCCTCCGCGGGCGCGCGGTCCAAGAGCTTCCCCACAAAGTCCCGCAAGGCCGCTTGTTGTTCGGGATCCAGGCGGCTGCCCTGCGGATTCTCCGCCTGGGCTTCGATGCGGCGAACACTCTCCTCCGCCATCTGCCAGTGGTAGCTGATCCGCGAGGCCCGCTCTTTGCGCAGGTAGTCGTAGCAATGGTTCACCGCCACCCGAGACAACCAGGCGCCGAAAGGCGAGCGGAAGTTGTAGCTCCGGATCGCTCGGAACGCCTTGATGAACACCTCCTGCGCAAGGTCTTCCGCCTCGTCCCGCCGCCGTACCAAGCGAAAAACTTGGGACATGACGCGCCGCTGGTAGCATTCCACCAGAAGCCCGAAGGCCTCGCGGTCGCCGCGTTGAGCGCGTTCGACCCACTGAACCTCCTGGGCTTCCTGTGCTGGCAAACTCCCCATCTGGCCCCATCGACACCATGTCCTCATTCAGGAGGACGAAAAAGGCGTCACTTAGGTTACGACCGCCGCAGGCACCGCTGGCTGCAATTTCTCATTGACCCTATTGTCACAATATGGAAGAATACCCGCATGGTCATCGGAACTCGTTTACGATCTTTGCGGGAAGAACGAAAAATGTCCCAGGGCGACATCGAGAAGCGCACTGGATTGCTGCGTTGCTACATCTCGCGGGTGGAAAACGGCCACACCGTTCCTTCCATCGAGACCCTGGAGAAGCTTGCCTCGGCGCTCGAAATTCCTCTCTATCAACTGTTCTACGAGGGGGATGAGCCGCCGCCACTACCCAATCTGAGCAAGCGCAGAACGACGGAAGAGCTGGCCATGGACGAGGAAACGGCGAAGGAATACCGTTTCTTCGAGAAGGTCAAGCGCCTGCTGTCTCGGATCAACGAGCAGGACCGTCAGCTTCTGCTCTATATGGCTCAGAAACTGGCAAGCCGCTAAGAAGCCCCTGGGCGGCCGCGGCCCGAGCGCAAGAGCCGACGCCCCTTGCCCGCGGGAGGGGTGTATCATTCCCATTCAATGGTCCCCGGCGGCTTCGAGGTGACATCGAAGACCACGCGGTTGACACCTTTCACCTCATTGACAATCCGCGTGGCAATCCGTTCGAGCAAAGCTGCGGGCAGTCTGGCCCAGACCGCCGTCATTCCATCTTCCGATTCCACCGCCCGCACCGCCACCGTAAAGGCGTAGGTGCGCGAGTCCCCCATCACACCGACGCTTGCCACCGGCAACAAAACCGCGAACGACTGCCAGAGAGAGCCGTAAAGTCCAGCCGCGCGCACTTCCTCCAGAACCACGGTGTCCGCCTCCCGCACCATCCGCAGCCGCTCCTCGGTTACTTCCCCCACAATCCGCACCGCCAGTCCGGGCCCCGGGAAGGGCTGACGGTTCACGATCTCCTCATCCAGGCCTAGTTCTCTGCCCACCGCGCGGACCTCGTCCTTGAAGAGGTAGCGCAGGGGCTCAATCAGCTTGAATTGCAGGTCAGCAGGCAGCCCGCCCACGTTGTGGTGGCTCTTGATGGTGGCCGCGGGGCCCTTCACGGAAACCGACTCGATGACGTCTGGGTAAAGCGTGCCCTGCACTAGGAACTCAGGATTCCCCAGGCTCCGGGCCTCTTCCTCGAAAACGCGGATGAATTCTTCTCCAATGATCTTCCGCTTTCGCTCCGGGTCGGCGACCCCACGCAGGCGGCGGAGGAAGCGTTCCGAGCGATCCACCGCCCGCACATTCAGATGGGCCTGCTCACGCAACTTGGCAGTCACGCGCTCGAACTCATGCTGGCGCAGCAAGCCGTTGTTGACAAAAACGCAGGTCAGGCGGTCGTCCAGCGCTCGCCCCACCAGCGTCGCCGCCACGGCCGAGTCCACACCGCCCGAGAGCGCACATAAAGCGCGGCCGTCGCCTACCTGCGCACGCACCCGTTCCACCGTCTCCTCGATGAACGAGCGGGGGAACCAGTTGGATTGCGCCCCGCAGATGTCCAGCACGAAGCGTCTCAGAATGTCGCTGCCTCGGTCCGTGTGGCGCACCTCGGGATGGAATTCCACCGCGTACATCTTGGCAAGTGAATTCTCGATGACCGAAATCGCGTTCTCGGTCCGCCCCGTGATGCAGAATCCTGGCGGGACTTCCGCCACGTGGTCGCCGTGACTGTTCCAGACGCGCAAGGGCGAAGGGAGGCCAGCCAGAAGCTCGCTGGGCGGAAAGATTTCGAGTTGCCCGAAGCCGTACTCGCGCCGCGCGGCCGGCTCCACCTTGCCGCCCAGCTTCGCGGACATCAGTTGCAGGCCGTAACAGATCCCTAGCACGGGAACATTCAACTTGAAGACCCGCTCATCGCACGTGGGTGAGGCGGGATCGTATACGGAGGCCGGACCGCCAGAGAGAATCACCGCCCGCGGAGCCAGCCGCTCCAATTCCGCGAACGGGATGTGGCAGGGCACGATGACCGAGTAGACATGCATCTCCCGGATACGCCGCGCAATGAGCTGCGTGTATTGCGAGCCGAAATCGAGGACGACGATAGGGCGAGGCTGTTGCATGTCAAGAACAGCGATGAGCGACAAGTGACCAGTGACAAGTGAAAAGCAAAGGCAGCCCTACGCTAAGCGCCAGACCATCGGCAGCCCCAACCGGGGTCGCCATGTAACGCTTAGCTCCCGTTTCTTTCCTGCTCGTCACTTGTCACTTCACCACAATATTCACCAGCTTGTGCGGCACGACGATTACCTTCACTACTTGCCGGCCAGCCACGTGCTGCGCAACCTTTTCCTCTGCCAGGGCACGGCGACGGATTTCCTCCTCCTCCACATCCACGGCAACGCGGATCCGCCCGCGCAGCTTGCCGTTTACCTGGACTGGTATTTCCAGCTCGTCCTCGGCAGCCAGCTCCGCGGCAAAGGCCGGCCAGGAAACCCGCAGGGTGGGCTCAAGATGCCCCAGCTCTTCC
>JALHUF010000286.1 GCA_022866195.1 Terriglobia bacterium | reverse complement strand
AGCAGGCACGAACACCGCCAACCCCATGGCGGCTATTCTCGCAGTAGGGATGATGCTGGAATATCTTGGGTTCCCCGAAGTCTCGTCTCAGATCGAAGAAGTGGTGCGGGAAGCTATCCGGGAGAACAAGACCACTCCTGACCTTGGCGGAACGCTCGGCACGCGCGCAGTGGGCAATTGGATTTGCGCCCGCTTGTTGAGCTGAGAGAGTCGCCTGCCGGAATCATTCTACCAGGGCAACACTTCCACTACGGGCCGTCGCCGGCGCGGCGGCAGCAGGAGGGCCAGAATCACGCCGGTGACGAAGCCACCCACGTGTCCCCACCAGGCGACTCCGCCCCCGGTGGCTGATTGGATGGCCTGCATCTGGAACCCGGTGAGGAACTGGATGAGGAACCAGTACCCGAGCAACAACAGCGCGGGCAGATCAATCGTCCAGAAGAAGAAGAAAATGGGGATGAGCGTCGTGATGCGAGCGCCGGGGAAGCTCACAAAGTAAGCGCCCAGGACGGCGGCAATGGCGCCGCTAGCGCCGATAGTAGGCACGCGAGATCCGGCATTCAGGACGATGTGCAGCAGCGCGCCCCCCAGCCCGCCCAAGAAGTAGATAAGCAGGAACTTCAGGTGGCCGAAGCGGTCCTCGATGCTGCGGCCGAAGACAAAGAGAAAAAGCATGTTGCCCAGCAAGTGCAGCCAGCCCCCGTGGAGAAACATAGAGGCGAAGATGGGCAAGACCAGCCCCCCGGCGCTCAGGCCAGCGACGAAGTGAGGATCGGTGTAGCGCGCGGGAATGAGGCCGAAAAAGAACACGAGGCGATTCAGATCCCGCCCCACCGAGAGTTCGAACAGGAAGGCGCTGGCGTTGGCGCTGATAAGCACTAACGTGAACAACCAGAACGTCTGCCGCCGGATGTGATCGTGGAGAGGAATGGGGATCATGTGGCGACCATTTTACCTTGCGCCGCTTTCTCCTGCCTAGCCGAAAGGGTTCCAAGGAAACCACCCTTCTCTTGTCCCGCCTCTTCTTCTCACCCCGGGAGGGAAACACCGCGGGCGCCTGTAGGCCCTGGCTATGGTGCGCCACTTTCTGACGAAGAGTCCTGGCCGTTCGTTGACGCACTTCCGACCGTCCGATATACTCGGCCATCGAACGGCCGGGGAAGGCGGGGCTTGTGAAGCAACGTTCGGTCTGTGGGGATACGCGGGCTTTCCCGCTCCGCGCTCCCGTGTGATTGAGTCCTATGAAGCCTCCTGTGCTGGTGCGTGACTTGGCTCATGTGGTCGGCCCCGACGCCGTCCTGTGGCGTCCGGAAGACCTGTTGCTTTACGAATACGACGGCCTGTCTTCGGCGCGCCAGCCGCACGCCGTGGTTTTCCCATCCACCACGGAACAGGTGGTGTCAATTGTCAAACTTGCGGCGCGGGAAAACCTTCCCGTCGTAGCTCGCGGGGCGGGGACGGGTTTGAGCGGCGGCTCGGTGGTCACGGAGGGTGGGATTGTGGTGGCCACCTCACGCATGAAGAAGATCGTCGAAATCGACCTGGAAAACCAGCGTGCCCGCGTGCAGCCGGGGGTCGTGAACTTGGACCTTTCCCTGGCGGTTTCCGACCACGGTTATTATTTTGTTCCCGATCCTTCCAGCCAAAAAGCCTGCACCATCGGCGGCAACGTGGCCGAGAACGCCGCCGGCCCGCACACGCTGGCCTATGGCGTCACCACCAACCACGTGCTTGGCTTGGAGGTGGTGCTGCCAGGCGGAGAGGTGATCCACACTGGCGCTCCGTTTTGGGACCGCCCCGGCTACGACTTGCGGGGCTTGCTGGTGGGCTCCGAGGGCACGTTGGGCATCGTCACGGAAGTCACCGTGCGCCTGTGCCGGAAGCCCGAAGCCGTCGTCACCCTGCTCAGCATCTATGAGCGTGTGGTTGATGCCACCCGCACGGTCGCGGCGATTACGGCCCGCGGGATTACGCCCTCGGCGCTGGAGATGATGGATGGCTTCACCCTGCGCGCCGTGGAAGAGGCCACGCACGCCGGCTATCCGATGGACTCTGCCGCGGTCCTCCTCATCGAGGTGGAGGGGCTGCGCGAGGCGGTGGAGGAGCAAGCCGACCAGATTGCCCAGGTTTGCCGGGAGAATCAGGCCCGCGAGGTGCATCGGGCGCAAACGACTGAAGAGCGCGAGCTGCTTTGGCGCGGGCGCAAGAACGCTTTCGGGGCCTTGGGGCGCATCAGCCCCAGCTACTATCTCCAGGACGGGGTGATCCCGCGTACGCGGCTGCCGGAAATGCTCGAATACATCGCGCAGGTGGCGCGGAAGTATGACCTCCTCATCGGCAACATATTCCATGCCGGTGACGGGAACCTGCACCCCATCATCATGTTCGATCCTCGCGATGCAGGTCAGGCTCAGCGCGTGCGGCCCCGGGGGGGTCGAGGGGCAGCCACAATCGGTCACGGGCAATGGAGTCCTGGAAATCCCCCAGCGTCATACCTGTCTCTGCGGTCACTGTCAGGTCCGCGGCCTCATAATGCCGGACCCGATTCATCTCCTTGAGCGACAACGCGACGTCGTACCGACGCGGTAGATTGCCCACCCCAAGCTTCGTGGCATTCCGGCACGGGATGACGGCGAGGTCGTGTTCCGCAGCATATTGCAGGACGGCAGCGACCTGCTCGGCTGAAGAAGGGTAGAGCACACAGCTAGGAGTCACCCCGTCGATGGCCAAGCTCACACAGGTCGCTGGGTCCGTAGCCGCCCGCGCTGCGCCGACGAGCGAGGCCAAGCCGGAAAGGGCAGACTGGAGAGTGCTCGTCACGCGATTCCTCCAGTACTCACTTGCACGCGCAGCTCGCCGCGTTCTCGGCCAGGGGGCAGGAGCTTACCGGGATTAAAATGCCCCTGGGGATCGAACACGCTCTTCAATCTCCGCATCATCTCCAGATCGTCATCCGAAAAAGTCAACGGCATCAGGTCTCTCTT
>JALHUF010000285.1 GCA_022866195.1 Terriglobia bacterium | reverse complement strand
TCCCCGGATGGGAAATACCTGGCCTATGTTGACCGCGGACCCAGCCGGTCCGATATCATCTACTTGCTTGCGGTTGATAACCCCAAGGACAAACGGCCCTTGACTATTTCAGGGGGGCAGGTGCAGGATTATTGGCCGCGTTTCTCCCCCGACGGACAGACTGTGGCCTTCGTCCGCTTCGCTGACGTCAGAGACATCTTCCTGGTGCGTACTGCTGGCGGAGAACCGAAGCGCCTCACCTTTGACGACACCTCCATTTACGGCTTGGACTGGACTCCGGACGGGGCCTACATCGTCTTCTCCTCAGTTCGCCTGGGTGAAAGCGTCCGCCTGTGGAAAGTCTTAGCCTCGGGCGGCCAACCGGAGCCATTGTTTACGCCCCCACGCGGCGTTGAAGAAACCTCGCTTTCCCGCGATGGCCACCGTCTGGCGTACACGCAGCGGGAATTTAATGCGAACGTCTGGCGGTATGAGGTTCCGGCGACAGCAGGCCGGAGCGCGCCACCCACGAAGCTGATCGCCTCCACGGGCGTGAACTCGGACCCACAATTTTCGCCGGATGGAAAAAGAATTGCGTTTCAATCCTCGCGGTCTGGAAGTTTGGAGATCTGGGTTTGTGACAGCGACGGCTCAAATCCCCGGCAGTTAGCTTTCCTTGGGCGCGCCAATGCGGGGATTCCGCACTGGTCTCCTGACGGCAGGGAGATTGTCTTCAGCGCCCCTGCTGAAGGTCCTGACGCCGTTTATGTCGTGAGCGCGGAAGGTGGCCGGCCCCGTCGCCTGACGACGGACGCCTCAAACGTCGCAGCCCCGAGTTGGTCGAGGGACGGGAAATGGATCTATTTCGGTTCCGACAGGTCCGGCGCCTGGCAGGTGTGGAGAGTCCCGCCCGAGGGAGGTCATGCGGTGCAGGTGACGAAGAAGGGCGGCTATGCAGCCCTGGAATCTCTAGACGGCAAGACGCTTTATTATGCTAAGCGACTGAAGTTTCCAGGCTATCGGAAGGTTCAAGGCCTTTGGAAGGTTCCGGTGGAAGGTGGGGAAGAAACTCTGGTTCTCAAGGAGCTCGAGGCGGGATTGTATGAATGTTGGGACCTGACCGCTGAGGGCATCTATTTCTACAACGACAGCACGAACGCTATCGACTTCTTCGGCTTTGCCACGCGCAAGATAACGCAGATTGCCAAACCCGAAAAACGCGGCGGGCCCCTCGTGGTGTCCCCCGACGGTCGCTGGATTCTCTTCGCGCAGGTGGACCAAGATACCAGCCATATCATGCTGGTGGAGAATTTCCGCTGGTAGGGGGGGCCGCGGCGGCGGGACGCACCGCCTCGCCCCTACCCAGCTGCGCCGATGGAGGGTGCAGGGGCCCGCGGCGCGGCCAGCACGCCTAGTTAAGTCAGGGCTGCCAAGATAACGGCCTTGCCCATTTACAGCAGGCCGATGTTGGCCTATTATTAGCTTCAGTCAGGACACCGCTGAGGAATGAAAACTTGTCGCGCCCACATGGCGCAGACACCACGGAGGATGCTATGAGGAAAATGCTGGTTCTAATGCTACTGGGCCTTTTGGCAACAATCGGATTTACCGCGCCAACGGCGACAGCCCAAGAGAAGAAGGAGAAGCCTGCTGTCGCTGCCAAGGAAGCGCGTTGGCACGGCACGCTCGTCCGTTTCAATAAGGATGCCTCTACCCTGGATGTTAAAAGGGGAAACTCCGAAAGGAGGATCTATTTCGACAGTTCCACGCAGTGGACCAAGGGGAAAGTGGTCATCGAGATGAGCCAGTTGAAGGAAGGCTCGGACGTGATCTGCCTTGGCAAGTTCGATGAGAAGGGCGATTTTCGCGCGACCCGAATCGACCTTCGGCGTTAACTGTGCTTTGTTAGGGTCCCGTTGAAGCTCCTGCGGCGGCGGTGCGGCCTCAGGAGCGCTGGCTACAAGAGTGGTGAGAGCCCGGCGCATGCGGACTCGGATTGCCCGGTCGAGCCCGAGCAGACGCCGAAGGAGGTGTACTATGTCCTGCCGTCACCTCTCGCCGGCGTTGGCTGCGGTGGTATGCCTGGCTGCGGCAAGCTTCGCTGTCGCGACGCAGGAGCCAAGGCTGAGCGGTGAACCCAACCTCACGGACGAACAAAAGGAAGCATTCCTGCTGAAGGCGCAGGTCGTGAAGAGCAAGCCAATCGGCAAAGGAATCACCAGTCCTTGGCGGTTGACGCTGAGTGACGGTACTGTGACGCACGATGCCGCCTTTGTGAGCGTGGATGAGCGCAAAGGCTACATGAGATTCGAGGGGGGAAATGCGGAGATTGGTTTCCGGGACACGTACCACTACGACATCGCGGCGCATGAACTGGCCAAACTGATTGGCCTGGGCGACATGATCCCCGTGACGGTGGAACGCAACTGGAGAGGTCACTCGGGCGCGCTGAGCTGGTGGGTCCCCTGGAAGTGGGATGAGGAGACGCGCTTGAAACAAAACTTGCACCCGCCCGATGTGGAGGGTTGGAACAATCAAATGCACAAGGTGCGGGTGTTTCACGAGCTTATTTACAATACCGACCCGAACGTTGGAAACCTGCTGATCACGGAGGATTGGAAGCTCTGGATGATCGACTTCACGCGCGCCTTCCGCCTGCACCACGATCTGAAGAATCCCCGCGACCTCACGAATTGCGATCGAACGTTGCTGGAAAAGCTGCGCCAATTGGACGGGACGGAAGTCTTGGCGAGAACCAAGCCGCACCTCACCAAGGACGAGGTCAAGGCCGTCATGGCGCGGCGAGATAAGATCGTGGCGTATTTTGAGAAGCTCATTGCCGAGAAGGGTGAGAACGCGGTCCTGTACTAATCAGGGCGTGAAGGCACTGCACCACCTCTGCGACCTGGGCACTTCACCGGTTCTTACTAAGATCTCCGTTCATGGCGTAGACCCCTGGGATGGGCTCCGCCATTGGCTCCGCGCTACGTTGACTTGCCTGCGGGCGCGGCTTAAGATGGTCGCACCTGAAGTCATTCCTCAGACCGGTCTGAGACCATCACATCATGCTCGGTAAGACCGTCTCCCACTACCGCATCCTGGAAAAACTCGGTGGCGGCGGGATGGGCGTGGTGTACAAGGCCGAGGACACCAAACTCGGCGGGTTAGTGGCCCTCAAGTTCCTGCCGGAAGGATTGGCGAAAGACCATCAGGTCCTTGAGCGGTTCACACGCGAGGCGCGGGCCGCCCGGGCGCTGAATCACCCCAACATCTGCGTCATCCACGACATTGATGAGCACGCAGGCCAACCCTTCATCGTCATGGAGTATCTGGAGGGACAGACCCTGAAGCAGCGCCTTGCCGGGAAACTGCTCAAGACGGACGAAGTACTGGACCTGGCGATTCAGATTGCCGATGCGCTGGACACTGCCCACTCGAAGGGGATCATCCATCGCGACATCAAGCCCGCGAACATTTTCGTGACCCAGCGTGGCCAGGCGAAGATTCTGGATTTTGGTCTGGCGAAATTGACGCCTTCTGTAGCGGCGGCGTCTCGCCGCCGAACCGGCGATGAGGACATCGCCGCTACAGCACCCACGGCGAGTTTGGACGAGGCGCATCTGACCAGCCCGGGCGCGGTGATGGGGACGGTGGCCTACATGTCGCCGGAGCAGGCGCGCGGAGAAGAACTCGACGCCCGCACGGATTTGTTCAGCTTCGGCGCGGTGCTGTACGAGATGGCGACAGGCCGGCAGGCGTTCTCAGGAACCACCTCGGCAGTCATCTTCCACGCCATCTTGAGCCAGGCGCCGGAGCCGCCGGTGCAGTTGAATCCCGATGTTCCTCCGAAGCTGGAAGAAATCATCAACAAGGCGCTCGAGAAAGACCGCGACCTACGCTACCTGAGCGCAAGTGACATTCGCACGGATTTGAAGCGCTTGAAGCGTGACACGGAATCGGGACGTGCGGCTGCTGTAGGGGCGGGCTTGGCCCGCCCGCGGGAGGGCAAAGGCCTCCCCTACCCCCGCATCGAATCCGTAGCCGTGCTGCCGCTGACGAATCTTTCCGGCGACCCGCAGCAAGAATATTTCGCCGACGGCATGACGGACGCGCTGATCACCAACCTGGGCAAGATTCGGTCCCTCCGGGTCATCTCGCGGACCACGGCCATGCACTTCAAGGGAACCAAGAAGACCCTGCCGGAAATCGCCCGCGAGTTGAACGTGGACGCCGTCGTGGAAGGCTCGGTCTTGCGTTCCGGCAACCGCGTCCGGGTGACGGCAAACCTGCTCCACGCGCCGACTGACCGCCACCTCTGGGCCAACTCTTACGAAGGCTAGTTGCAGGATGTGCTGGTGTTGCAGGGCGAGGTGGCACGCGCCATTGCCGAACAGGTCAGAGTCGAACTCACGCCCGAGGAGCAGGTGGGCCTGACAACCAACCGCCCCGTCAACCCGGAGTCTTACGCAGCGTACTTGAAGGGTAACTACACCTGGCAGAGGAGCCTGGGCAGCATGTCTGCCGCCATTCAGTACTTCCGTGAGGCCATTGCGACGGATCCAAGCTACCCTCAGGCCTACGTGGGACTAAGCTTGGTGTACATCCAAGTGGGCTTCGGGTACGGTCCGGTATCCCCCAGAGAAGCCTTCGATCAAACCAAGGAAGCCGCGCAGGAAGCGCTGAAAATCGATGCGACGCTAGGCGAATCCCGTGCCTGCTTGGCTTACGTGAAAGCCTTTGGGCAGTGGGACTGGTCCGGGGCCGAAGGGGACTTCCGGCGAGCTATCGAGTCAAGCCCCAGTTCCGCCGACGCCCATCGATTGTATTCCTGGTATTTGTCCGCGATGGGACGACATGAAGAAGCGATCGCGGAGAGCCAGCGTGGGCGCCAACTCGACCCCGTCTCGCCGCGAGCAAACTACACCGTGGTGTCAGCTTGTCTCTGGGCACGACGATTCGAGCGAGCCGCAGCCGAGGGGGAGAAGCTCATCGAGATGGACCCGAACTACCCCCAGGCCCACCACGTCTTGGGGGCCACATATATTGCAGCAGGATCTTATGGCGAAGCCATCCGGCACTACCAGAAGGCCATTGCCCTGTCCGGAAGTGACCCGCCTACGATTTACTTGGCGCTCCTCGGGTGCGCTTACGGGCACGCGGGCAAGAGACCTGAGGCGCTGAGGCTACTGAACCAGTTACAGTCCCG
>JALHUF010000284.1 GCA_022866195.1 Terriglobia bacterium | reverse complement strand
TGCCAGGAGGTCACTAACCGCTTGTCGAACAAGGGATTGGACGTAGAATATTTTAACAGAAGACCAATACTATGGAGACATTGTTGCTATGTCGAGGTCTGCAGAATGATGTTGAAAAAAATGGACAAATGGTCGCTTGAAATTGCCGACATGGAATGGGCGAGGGCTGACTCCAGACTTCTATTCCTCGCGTTGGGCGCGGCGATTCTTGTAGGCGCTGAGCAAATCCAGGCCCAAGTGACGACGGAGCACCCATTCATCGAGCCAAGCGCCATTAAGTCGGAGACTTGCCTCACCTGCCACCCGGACAAGAAAGAGGGGAAGTTCGTCCATTCTGCTGTCGCCATGGGATGCGAGAACTGCCACCAAGCCAGCTCGGAGAATGGCAAGACGGCCATCACCCTGGTGGCGACGGGCGGCGAGCTTTGCGCCACGTGCCACGAAGCCAAGAAGGAGCCCGTTCTTCACGTGCCCTACCGGGAAGGCCAGTGCCTCATCTGCCACGAGCCCCACACGAGCAACTTCCCGCGCCAAGTGCGTGCCGAGACCAACCTGCTTTGCCTGAGCTGCCATGGCGTGAATCAGCCCGAGGTGAAGGTCAACCAGGAGATCAAGACGGTGTCCCTCCTGGGCGGCCGAACCCTTACTCTCGACGACTATCGCCAAGCCGTGAAGATCGGCCTCGACCGCTCGGGGACGAAGGGCCACCCCATCGTGGGTCATCCGGTTTCGGGCCGGGACCCGCGGAACAAGGACGCCGCGCTCAACTGCCTGAGCTGCCATGCCTCGCACAGTTCGGCGCTGGCGAGGCTTATGCCCGCCGACGTTAACCCGACCGCAGGCCACTGCGCGCGGTGCCATCAATGACGGAAACGACATCAACGACGTGCGGTAAACACCTTTCAGCTTAGGAGTAGGTTACATGTTTAGCTTCCCACGCAAGCCCCGCGCCTGGCCATTCCTGCTAACTGCAGCTCTCGCGCTGGCGGCAAGCTGGGCCCTTGCCCAGAAGCAGCCGTCGGCGCACCAACCGTCGTCGGTCGCCTGGAAGGCGCCGGCCGAGGGCCAAGCCGACCAGTACGTCGGGGAAGAACTTTGCGCAGGCTGCCACGAGGATCAGCAGAAGCGTTTCAAGAACACGGTCATGGGGAAGATCTACGCCCATCCCCGGACTGAATTAGAAAAGCTTGGTTGCGAATCCTGTCACGGGCCCGGCAAAGCTCACGTCGCAGCTGGCGGCGGCAAGGACACCATCCCCCTCCGCTTCGGCAAGGATTCCAACAACTCGATCGAAGAGCAAAACGCCGCTTGCTTAGCGTGCCATGCACGCGGCAACCGGCTGTTTTGGAAGGCCAGCCCGCACGAATCGCGCGGGATGGCCTGCGTGGACTGCCACCAGGTGAAGCAGGAGCGGCAGGTCTTGCTCTCGTCCGACACCCGCTACAGCGCTCCGCTCACCGAGAACAGGGGGGTCAAGAAGTCGCAGCCGGAACTCTGTCTGCAGTGTCACCAGATGCGCCGCGCACAGTTGCAGCGCTCCTCGCACATGCCGTATCGCGAAGGCAAGGTGACGTGCACTAGCTGTCACAACCCGCACGGCACTCCCAACCCGAAGCAGCTGATTCAGAGCACGGTCAACGAGAACTGCCTCACCTGCCATACCGAGCGCCGTGGTCCTTTCCTGTGGGAGCACCCGCCGGTGTTGGAAAACTGCGCCAATTGCCATGAGGCGCACGGCACCAACAACCCGCAGTTGCTGAAGGTGCGCATGCCGCGGGTTTGCGATAGCTGCCACGTCACCAGTCGTCACCCAACTTCCCCGACACTCCTCAACGCCGTTCGGGATTTCAACCGGGGATGCACGAACTGCCATTCCGCGATCCACGGATCGAACCATCCCTCCGGGAACATGTTCCTGCGCTAGGAAGGAGAGAGCAATGAAATTGATGAGACAGCCTACGATACTGGTACTGCTCGCGCTGCTGCTCGGCCCGAGTCTGCTGTTCGGCCAGGAAGCGCCTGCACCGCCATCGCATGGGAGCGTCGAGTTTGGAGTCCGGCATGTCTCGGGCGATGTGTATGGGCGCCCGGATCTTCCGTTTAGCCCTGACGTGATTACTTCGAAATTCAACGAATATGGCGACCGCAGGAGCGGCTTTGTCATCCGCAAGTTCTACATGAATTCTGACGACATCCTCGGCTCGAAGAACTATGTGACCCTGGAGTCGCAGAGCACCTTCTACAAGAACCAGAGCTATCTGGCCACCTTCGGCCAATACGGCAAGTTCAAGGTCCAGTTCCGCTACGACGAGACACCGCACATCTACACCAATACCGCTCGCCTGCTCTACACCCAAACCAGCCCGGGCGTGTTTACCCTGCCTCTCGCGCTGAGGACCAGCCTGCAGGCCCAATCGGCAAGCGCCACGCCTGCGGCGACCCTGCCGTATTTCATGGCTACTCAGGTGGTGTGTGGTATAGCAATACCCCCGGCAACACAGCCACCGGCCTGTAGCGAGCCGTTCATTAGTCCGTCGATCTTGCGCAAGGCCGGGACCGTAACGATCAGCTATTACGTCACCCCGGACTGGAATATCTCCGGCTTATTCTCGCGGGAGAACGAGGTCGGCAGCCGGCCGCTCGGGCTGATCCTTAACTCCAGCCCGAGCGCAAGTGCTACCGGCGGCGCTGGCGCCGAGCTGCCGGAACCCATCGACTACTTCAACAACACGGTCAAGGCGGGCACCGAGTACGGCAAAAAGGACTGGGGCGTGCAGCTCGGCTATCTGGGATCGTTCTTCGAGAACAACGTCGGTCAGTTGGTGTTTGATAACCCGTTCCGCGCCACCCTCGAGACCGCAAGCAACCCTCTTACCGGGCGCATGGACCTGTATCCCAATAACCACGCGCACTACTTGAACTTTGCGGGTGCGTTCGACCTGAGCAAGCACCTGCGCTTCATGGCCAGCCTCGGCCCGGGCTGGCTGAGCCAAAACGACCCCTTCCTGGCCTACACCACTAACAGTGCGATCAATACCTGCGGCGACGGTACGCAGCCCTGCTCATCGCTTGGGGTACTGCCGGCTCCGAGTCTGGACGGCAGGAAGCAAACTCTGGCCATGAACTACACGCTCGTCACCTTACCCTGGAAGAAATTCCAGGTGAAGGCGGCCTACCGCCTCTACGACTATTACAACAACACGCGAGTGCACGACTTCACACCCTCGCAGGGTGACGTTGGTCTCCCCGACGTGACCAGCCCCGAGGAAAACAGACCCTTCGGCTACAACAAGAAAAACCTCGAACTGACCGCCAACTGGTTCTTCGCCAAGAGGAGCTCCTTAAAGGTCGGTTACGAGGGTGAATTCTTCGACCGTTCGCATCGCGACGTGGAACACTCGGCCGAGCACTCGTTCATCTCTGCTCTCGACCTGAGCCCACGCAAGGACCTCCTCTTCCGGCTTGCCTACCGCCGCTCGGACCGGAAACCCGATGGATACCAGGACATGGCCGCCAGCGACCCCACGACCGATCTCCCCGTCGCGTGCACGTCCACCAGCACGGTTTTCACGGAAGAGCAGCGTTGTCATCGCAGATTCGACGAGGCTGCCAGACTGCTAAACCGTGCCGATGCGACGGTGCAGTACGATGTGCAGAAGTTCAGCTTCACCGGGGGCTTCCAGACGATCCAAACCGACAACAACCGGCCCGGTGGCACCAATAGCCCCACGCCACTTAACTTCCTCACGGGCGCCACGGCGACCACGGGAGCCTACTACCTCTATGGGGCGTTGAAGGACCTCTCGTACATCCACAGCTTCGATGCGAGTTACACGCTTTCGCCGGAGGTGTCACTGTTCGCTGAATATACGCACGAGAGGTACTACAAGAGAATGATCTCGCGGAGCCGCTCGCCGCTTTCGGGTACGCAGACAATTCTGACCTGCTCGGGCTGCGACACCGCCAATAATGACTGGGAAAGCACCTACCACGACATCTTTGATACCTACGCCGCGGGCGTGGATCTGTACCTTGGGAAGAAGGTCTACTTGACGCCGTACTACTCTCTGTCGGCAGGTAAGGGCAATGTCTTTTCGAGCGCGCTTGGCGATCGCACCATCACTACCGGTCCCAACAGGTTCGCCCTTACCGGCACCAGTGCAGCCCAGAACTATCCGGAGACGACCACCCGAATTCACGAACTCGCGGTCGTCTTCAAGTACAAGCTCACGAAGAACCTCATGCCGAAGCTGGAGTACCGTTACCAGCAGTTCGACAATAAGGACTACCAGACTTCGGCCATGACTCCGTACATGGGTTGCATAGGCACGACCGCGGCACCGGTTACGGGCTGTCCCAGTGCGACTGCGAACGTTGGAATACCGCAGCCCAGCCCCTTCTATCCGGGTTTTGTCGTCGGCGATACCAGTGCGGCCAGGTACATCTTCATGGGCGTGGATCAGCCTTCGTACCGGGTCCACGTCTTGACGGCCACAGTCGAATTGCACTTCTAAACTGCTGGTCTCCGGGGAGGGGGATCGACCATTGCCTCTCCGGAGTCCGCGCTCCCGAGACTGTTAGAACCGGCGCGAGGGCCGCAGGCCAGTCACGATCCCAACGAACCTCCAGACTCTATCCTCACTCGCCACGCGGCCTGCGACGATTGCCACAACCCCCATGCCGTGCGCGCCAACGTTGTGACCCCTGTACCCCCTCAGCTCCCGGCCACACTGCTGGGCCATATAGCCTCAGACGTTAGCTGTTGACGCGAAGCGGTGGCTTTACTATTATCTCGGCGGATCTATCTCCCTCTCGACGAGGACCGAGATCGAGTATCGAGGCAACGCAGCCAGCGCCGGGTGTCGCCTAGTCAGGAGGAGTGCCCGCGGTTCCGGCCGCCCAGCCCCATGACACCTCCCTACACCGAGCGCAGACGGCATACACGCCTGACTGTAAGAATGCCCGTGGTCCTGCGCGGCACGGATGCAGCAGGCCGCGACTTCTTCGAGCGGGCCGAGGTCGTTTCCATCGA
>JALHUF010000283.1 GCA_022866195.1 Terriglobia bacterium | reverse complement strand
CTCTTTCCCAATTTGCAGACGATTGTGGTGCTGGGCGAGGACGCGTATCGCCAATTTCAGGAATTCATCCTGGGCCGCACACCTGCCGAGATCAGACCGTTCGGGGACCTGCTGAAAGAGCAGGGCTGGGCCCGCGAGGATGCGTCGATCCCGGCCCTCGGCGAACACCGGATCCAGGTCTTCTACTGCTTCCACCCCACCTTTGTCTACACCCGCAGTCCTTCAATTGCGGCGATGCTTGCCTGAAACTCAGCGGCTCGGCACGGCCACTTCCACGTGCGAGGGGAAGTGCCGCGAGCGATACACACGCTGCGTCGCCGGCTGGTAGAGAGATTCCGTGGCGTGGAAGATGTTCTCCACGAACGTCTGGGGATTACGGTCAATCAGCGGGAACCAGGTGCTTTGCACCTGAACCATGACTCGATGCCCCTTGAGGAAACAGTGGTTGTTGCTGCGCAGATCGATGGTGTACTCGGTGACCTGGCCGGCGACCACCGGCTCAGATTTTTCGAAGCTGTGGCGGAACCTCCCCCGTAACACTTCGCTCGCAATCATCAACTGATAGCCGCCCAGCTTGGGGTCGCGGGGATAGTCCTCGGGATATACGTCGATGAGCTTCACAATCCAGTCGCTGTCGGTGCCCGAAGTGGAGGCGAAAAGGTGGGCGACGATGTCTCCGGCAACCACCACGTCTTCCTTCAGCGGCTCGGTCTGCCAGCTCAGCACGTCGGGGCGCAAGTGCACAAAACGTTGATCCTCAACAAGCCACACCGGCCACCCGGGCCCGGGATAAGTCGGCTCGATGGGGCGAGGCCGATACGGCACAGGATGGGCCGGATCGGAAACGTAACTATCGAATTCTGGCTCGTCCTCCTGCGACGGCGGCTCGAAAGAGAGCCGACCCGCGCTGCGGAAGTAGAGTTTTCGCTGGCTCGTCTTCAGGCGGGGCGGCCATTGCTCATAAGCTTCCCACCCATTGGAACCCGTCTGGAAGGTCAGTGCCTCGCCGAGAGGCACATTCCCCTTCCCTTTTAGCCAATAGGCGAACCAGGGGGCCTGAACCTTTTCCCGGAAGTACTTGCTGGTGTCGCTGCCGAAATCGATCCGGCCCAGACTGCGCCCCTCGCCTCGGGCCCATCCTCCATGGTTCCAAGGCCCCACCACCAGATAGTTCCAGTGGTGCGCGTCCTTTTTCTCCAGCGTCTCATAGATCTTCAGCGGCCCGTAGAAATCTTCCTGATCCCACCAACCGGCCACATTGAGGTTGGGGACGGTCACCTCACCCAGATAAGGCGGCACGGCCTGCTTTTGCCAGAACGCGTCGTAATTCGGATGGGCAACAAAATCGTTCCAGGTAGGCAGGTTGCCGTGGAAGTACTTCAGATTGGCGTTGGCGAGCGGCCCCAGATCGTTCAAGTACCAATCGAAGGTGTCGTACTTGTCAAACTTGAAGGAGAACTTCTCCTTCGAGGTTTCCATCATGGCCACGTATTCGAAACCGTAGCTGAGCCGAAAGGCGCCGTGGTGATGAAAGTCGTCGCCCAGAAACTGGTCGGCCGGAGAAGCCTGCTCGGAGACCGCTTTGAGGGCGGGGTGCGGGTCGAGCATCGCCATCACCGTCAGCCAGCCGCCATAGGAAATCCCCAGGACGCCCACCCGCCCGTTGTGGTTAGGAACATTCGCGAGCAACCATTCGATGGTGTCGTAAGTGTCGGTGGTCTCGTCAATGGCCTTCCGATCGGTCTTGTCGTGGAGGGGACGCCACATGACGAACTGCCCTTCCGACTTGTAACGTCCGCGAATGTCCTGGAAAACGAAGATGAAGCCTTCCTGAACTAATTCCACGTAACTCGAGCTGAGCGAAGAATGGAAACCCTGCTCATCATGCCCCAGCCCATAAGGCGTGCGGGTAAGCAGGATGGGAAGGCGCTCACGCACGCGTTTCGGCGCGTAGATTTCCGTGTTCAGCCGCACTCCATCGCGCATGGGGATCATGGCTTCGATCTTGTCGAAAACCCGGTTGGGCGCGGGGTCGCTCTCGGCGGGCGCAAATGGCGGGAAAAGAAATAGGATAAGCGTGAGCAGCAGAAGCGCGCGTTGCGCCTGTCTTGTCGGGTATCTCACCCTCACCTCCCACAACGCCGGCGGCGGTCACCGGCTTCCACCCGGGCTACGTCTGTCCCCGTCCGCTGCGAGGCCGGGCCGCAGCGCCGTAAGTTTCCAGCCGAGCCTTTAGCCGGGATTGCTCAGGACCTGAGTGCCGCCAGGACTTCCTTGATGTGGCCCTCGACTCTCACCTTGGGAAAGACCTGCTTGATCTTGCCTTCCGCATCGATGATGTACGTGCTGCGCATAATGCCCATTTTCTTCTGCCCGTACATCGTCTTTGCCTGCCAGACACCGTAAGCTTTGAGCGTCTGGTGCGCGGTGTCTCCGGCCAGCGGGAAGTTCAGCTTGTACTTGTCGTAGAATTTCTTCAATTGCTCGACGGTATCACCGCTCACTCCGAGAACGCGGGCGCCAAGTTTTTCCAGTTCTTTTTGGGCATCCCGGAACTGGTTCGCCTCGCTCGTTCAACCCGGAGTGTCAGCCTTGGGGAAGAAATAGAGCACGAGCATCTTGCCCTTGAAGTCTTCGAGGCTCACCTTCTCGCCGGAATGCGACGGCAAAGTGAAGTCCGGCGCCTTGTCGCCTGCGTTGAGCATTGTTCATTCCTTTCCAGGGAAGTCGCCGCGGAAGGGATTGAGAAACTCTACCCCTTCAATTCTTCGCTTGTGCTGGAAGTCTTCACTTAGGATGGTGGGGATCTGATTCAATTTCGCGGTCGCCCAGATTTGCGCATCCCAGTAAGCGAGCTGATAATCCACCGAACCTCGCGCCGCCTCGAGGACAATGGCAGGAGTAACAGGTACGACCTGCCAGGTACTCAGGTATCGCTGAACACTTCGGTGGGCTTCGGCCGGGGACAGCGTCCGAACCAGTTTGCGAGTGACCGAGTTGAAGAACTCACCGAGAACCTGCGTGCTGAGGATCCCCGCATCATTAGACTCCAGCCAGTCGAGGACATCTCGAGCCGCGCTTTTCTTTGTCATCTCCGACCGGTCGTAGGCATACACCAGAATGTTAGTGTCGACGAGAAAGTCGCTCATCGTAGAGTTCTTCGCGCGTCCAGGTCCGCTTCCCCTTCACAGGCCCTAAGCGAGTGAGGTGATCGATGAACGCCAATTCTTCTTTCCAGGCCTTGTGGTCCCGCGCATTCAGAGGGGGCGTGCTCAGCACTCGGTCTATTCCCTCGCGAACGAGTTCGCTTTCGGTCTTGCCTCGCCGCCGCGAAAGGGCCCGCAATCTCCGGTCCTGGTCGGGCTCGATATAGATTTGCTTGCGCGTCATGCGCGCCATGTTGCTTCTCCTAGTCGGCGTCTTCGCGTATACATCGCATTATACATCGCCCCGCACAGTCTCGTCAAATCGACCTCTCCGCACCACGGAGGCTGCCGGCGTTATCCCAACTCCTTCTTCAGGACCTCTTGCACGAGCTGCGGGTTAGCTTGCCCGCGCGTGGCCTTCATCACCTGGCCCACAAACCAGCCCAAGGTGGCCGCCTTGCCTTTCCGGTACTGCTCCACCTGCTTCGGGTTAGCGGCCATGATCTCGCGCGCCACCGCAGCAATCGTCGCGGGATCGTTGATCTGCTCCAATCCCTTGGCGGCCATCACCTCGCGGGCGCTCTTTCCCGAGGCAAACATCTCTGCCAGGATGTCTTTACCCATTTTGCCGGAGATGGTTCCCGCCTTGAGGAGGGCGAGCAAGTCCGCGAGGCTACTCGAACTGACCG
>JALHUF010000282.1 GCA_022866195.1 Terriglobia bacterium | reverse complement strand
ATGCCCTGGCCCACGCGGGGGTAGGAGAGGCCTACTGGTACAAGTACGAGCAGACCAAGGAGCCCCAGTGGATGGGGCAGGCTTTGGCGGCCTGCGAGCGGGCAGTGGCTTTAAGGGCCGAACTTTCCGATGGGCACACCTGCCTGGGTGTCGTTTACAACGGCACAGGCAAGTACGAACTGGCCATCGAGCAATTCCGCCAAGCGGTCGAACTCGAGCGGACCAGCGACGCTGCGCATCGCGGCTTGGCCCTTGCCTACCAGCAATCGGGCCTGTTGAAGGAAGCCGAGGAGACCTACCGGCGCGCCATCGCCCTGCGGCCGCAATACTGGGCAGGATACAACTGGCTGGGAAACTTCTACTTCCTGACGGGCAGATACGTCAAAGCCGAGCAGATGTTTAAGAAGGTGATCGAATTCGCCCCGGAAAATCACCGCGGATATGACAACGTCGGGGTGAGCGAGTATATGCTGGGTTCGTGGGCCGAGGCGGAGCAAGCATACAAGAAGTCCGTCACGCTGCATGAGAGTAGCGAAACCTACTCCAACCTGGGCGCGCTCTATTTTTTCCAGGGCCGTTACGCAGACGCCGCTCGCACGCTTGAGGCGGGGGTGCGCCTGTCCCCCAGAGACCCCTTTGTCCGCGGCAATCTCGCGGATGCTTATCGATGGATCCCAGGGGAGGCAAAGAAGGCGGAGGAGAATTTCCGGCAGGCCATTGAGTTGGGCGAACAGGAGTTGCAGATCAACCCCCGGGATGCAGAGATCGTGGCGAATATTGCCCTCTGGCGCGCCAAAACCGGTTTCCAGGCGGAGGCTGTGCGAGATATCGAAAAGGCTCTCACTTCGGCCCCCGCAGACCCGCGGTACATGTATTACGGTGCGGTTGTTTACAAGCTTGCGCGCAACCGCCCGCGAGCATTGGAGTGGCTGAAGAAGTCAGTAGCCCACGGTTATTTGGTACGAGAAATCCGGGCTGACCCGGAAATGCGGGACCTCCACGACAATCCGGTCTTTCAGAGGATTGTCGGGACTGTCCAACAATAAAGGAGGGGACTGTGGTTCAACAACACAAAGTTACTATTCAACTGGTTGGTAACCAGCCACAAGTTTCTCCGGAGCCTGTACGCCCCAGCGTTAGCGGAGGCGACGTGGTGCAGTGGGAGACGCCGGAAGACTTGGAATTCCAGATCATATTCCCAGGTGATACTCCGTTCACGGACTGGGTGTTTCACGGTAATAAGAATAGCCCCGCACAGGCCGGCGCTGCCTTGCCTGGGACGGCTGGCCGCAGGTACCCATACATCGTTGCACTTACGAGAGGGGCGGCGGAGAAATTGCTCGGTCCCGTGAGGCCGCTCGACCCCACCGTCCGGCCCACTCCGTAGAACTGCAGGTGGGACGGTGGACTTTCGACCCGCTGGCCTTGCGGCGGGGCTTAAGGGGGAAGTGTGGCCTGCCTCGCTCAGATGGAGTTGACCGGCAGGTTGATCATGTCCTCCCCGGGCGGGCACTTGGCGGGTGACTGCCGGCTCGCCGCAACCAAGGGGGACTATTCGCGCGAAATGCGCCTTCAGCGAGGTGCCACGCCGCACGGCTCCGAGGGGGACGACGTTGCAGGTCAGCGCTGGTCGATGGGAACGTACTTCTGGCCCGTGGGGCCGGTGTAATCGGCGAGCGGGCGCATGAGGCTGTTCGCTGCGTACTGTTCGAGGACGTGCGCGATCCATCCGTACACGCGGCTGACGGCGAAGACCAGCGGATACACATCCACGGGAATGCCCGGGACGTAATACGTTGAGGCGGAGTAGAAGTCCGCGTTGGCGGTGATCTTCTTCTCGGGGATCATCACGTTATGGGTGTGCTTCCATCTCCTCAACCAGTTCGATTGGCCGATTCAACGCGCGCTCCCCTCATCGCGGAGGTGGCAGGCACAAGGGCGCAGCGTTTCCTGTGCCCTTGGGTAGTGGGTCAATTTGAAATCTGATCGGACATAAAAGCGCTTGACACGCCCAGGCCGCGTGCTATGCTAGCCTCATGCCAAAGCGCTCAAGCACGGACTTTAATCAGATAGCAGCTAGAATCGTGGAGGAATCCACGGGTATATCGGTTGAGGGCAAAAACCCCTTTGCCGTGGCCCTTGGGAGGGCAGGAGGACTAAAGGGCGGACCTGCCCGTGCAGCACGCCTAAGCCCTAAGAAACGCCGCCAAATAGCTGTTAAGGCTGCCAAGATAAGGTGGAAACATGGGGAACCCTAATTGGTTAAGATTCTTCCCCTTTTTTGAGTTCTTGACGCATCGCGCCAGAAATCGCCGCACGTTCTCGGTTCAGATCAAGCAATCGTTGTAGAATCTCGGCATTGCCGATGTCGCTTGGCCATCCATAAGCAGTGCAGACTGCGGCATCGAGTTTCTTGTGCAGTTCTCCAAGCCACTGCGGGCGCTGGTTGTAAAGGTTCGTCAGTGTGCGCTTTTTGAGTTCCGCAGGCGAGGCTCCGGCAGGATTCAGCCAGTCATCGCGCTTCTCCACCATCTCTTTGGCTGCGGTAGCAATTGCCTGTATGCCAAGGTCGTCCTTCGGCTCTTTGCCGGGCGGCCACGGTAGAGGGAATGTCTCAAAGGTACTCGTTGGCGTGTACCTGGGGCGGTCCTCCAGTTCTGTCCCTTTCCGCAAGGCCCACACTTCATGCAATCTCGAATGGAGTACGCCGAAGAAATAGTCATCGGCTCGGGCGAACACGAGCGTTCCCTGGTTACACAGTACCTCTGGGGCTACCCACACAAAGACTCGGTGCTTCGACACTGCTGGCGTACTGATATACCGAGTTTTGTGTTCAAGGGCCTTCCTCATGCCCGGACGCACTTCGCCATATTGCCACCAGCGTTTAGCATACGCTGAGCGCCGATTCTTAGAACGTATCGGATAAACATGCTGCTTCAGGTACTCGAATGGCAATTCGTACTGAACTGCTTTATCGACTGACATCGTGCCGAAATCGATTGTCCACTTGTTCCGTGACTTCCGAACGAGGTCAACTCCGGTGGCAACAGGACGAACAACGTCAGAGTTGGGACAATTGTTCACGTTCACGGGTGCATCGAGCATGGAGCATGCGGTCTGATAATCGATGTCAAATGGCCCTTTTGCGGATGGCCCCATGAAACAGACCCCATTATTTTCCTCCAATTGTGCAGCGCCAGTTACATCGATCTCAGCCGTTAGGTCAGAGTTGATCTGCGCGACCTTCTTTCCATCTAGTTCCCTCATCGCTTCCAGTCCTGCGTCGAAGCCAACCATCGAGACGCGAACGTTTGCGCCGTCGAGGATCCAGTCGCGATCTGACTGCGCCCAGAAGATGTCACCGCTCTCTTTGATTCGTTCCAGGACTCTGCGGTTAACGCCACCACGAATAGAATTGGTCGCTAGCAAAACAGCCCGCGCTGAGTGCTTCGTTGTCTCCGCGCGCGCCTTTTCAAACCAATAGCACACCAAGTCCGCAAAGGCTGGAACACGGTCCTCATATAGTGCGAATAATTCGCCGACGATCTCGTCTCCAAGTTCCTGCCGAATCTTGTTCCCGCCCAGGAAAGGCGGATTGCCGATGATCACGTCTACTTCAGGCCACTCCGGCTCGACAGGTTTGCCGTCCTCATCGTGAGCCAATACGGCATCCATGTGCCGGATGTTGTGCAGGCGTTGAAGAATGGGAGAAGGGGGGATACCGAAGCCGTTGTCGTGCAACCATTGAATGTAGCCGATCCACACAACCACGGAGGCGAGTTCGTGGGCGTAAACATTGGTCTCGATGCCGTAGAGCTGCGCAGGATTCACCTGGTACGGCAGCAGAGGAAGCCCCCGCGTGGCCGCGTAGACGCTTGCTTCCTTCCAGAGGTCCAGTAGCAGTTTGAGGGACACATAAAGAAAGTTTCCACTGCCACAGGCGGGATCAAGCACGCGGACGTGCGACAGTTCATCAACGAAAACCAGTAGCAACTTCCGCAAGCTGGATTGCACCTTTTTGGGGGCGGTCTTTCGAGACTTTCCTTCTTCCAGAAGTTTTTCTGCCTTAATTCTGACTTCGATCCAGCGCGCCCGCAGCGGAGACATCAAAACCGGTTCGACGATAAGCTGAATATCCTCACGGCTGGTGTAGTGCATGCCCAACTGGGAGCGCTTGCTGAGATCGAGGCTGCGCTCAAAGAGCGTTCCGAAGATGGCGGGTTCAATGGATGACCAGTCAAGCGCGCTAACTCGGAGGAGGGTTTCGAGATCAGCCACCGAGAGGTCGAATGCTTCGGCATCCGTGAATAAATCACCATTGAAGTGCGCAATATCCTCGATACCGAACGCGCCACCCTCGCTCATGGCCTGGAACAGGTCTGCCAGTCGTGCCTTGAAATCGCCGGGGCGCCCGCGAGTGCGTTCGAGTAGACTAGAGAACAGTTTGGGAGGCAAAAGGCCGATGTCTTCTGCAAAGAGGCAGAACAGCAGCCGCATCAGAAAATGTGCGGCGCGTTGCGGGTCATTACCTCTTGCCCGGAGGGAATCCGCTAGGGTTGCGAACTCACCAGCGGCCATTTCCGTCACTTCTGCCGCCGTGCGGTCTGGACGAAGGCGGCTCGGATCGGAGAAGAGCGCTCGGAGAACTTCGAGGGGAGGGAGGCTGCACATTGGAATCGCTTGGTTTTTCAAGAGGTCGTGCAGCGAGAACCGATAGACACCCTTGGCGGTTCCAGTGAAATTGGTGTGCACTTCGAAGCGGGCCAAATCACATACCACAAGCAGCGGCGGATTCTCCAGACCCTCCCGGTACGTGAGCAGTTTTTGGTACGCGGCATGTAGGTCTTTGTCCTTGCTCTTGTATTCCCATGCAAAGTGGTCGCGTTTCCACACATCAGCGAAGCCTTGCCCACCCTCGGTGGTTATCACGGCTTTTTCAAACGTATAAGTGGAACCAGAAAAGTCCTCCGCCGCAGGATGCGGTTCTCCGAGAACGTCACAAAGTTCGATAAAGTGCATTTGTGCGCCTTGGCGCTCTGTGAGCGTCGCGGCTTGCCATTTATTTACGAAGTCTATGATGGTGAATTTGGGCATCTGCTCAGGACATCTTGATCTTTTGAACTGGCTGTAGAGCGAAAAACTCCCGCAGTGTCTTCGTGAGCGGGTTCTCCAATTCCGCCCTGGCGGTTTTGAGCGCCTCGCAAAAGCACTGTAGCCGTTCGTCTACGGCCGGTTCTGGCAAGGCCATGTCGGCGCAATCCTTTGCAAGCTTCTGCACGGCCCTTTCGCACTTTCCGAGATACCCTTCTATCCTGAGAAGGGGATCGGCGAATTTCTCGAAAATGCGGCCATCTTCGTGTAACACGCGAACCTCGCTAATGCCACTGCAAAAGGGATCAAACCTCTTTACCTGTCTCAAAACGTCCACTGCAACAACGAGAGCCTCCCCCGCTTCCATGTTAGGTCGGTAACTAGGCCCGGAGAAAAAGTGGGCTGCATGAGCACCCGAACCCACACATTCGAACTCATTGTCAATATCCAGAATCGCAGTTTCTTCGCTCTTCCAAAATCCAATGTTGCCCTCCGGTCCCCTGAATGCTATCAGAACCTGAATGCCATCGTCTGGGTTCCGGTAGGTCCTGTTAGGATAGATATGGTCGAGATAGAGGCTCCTCAAGGTATTCTCCACGCACTGCCGAGCGGCTTGCAGCGTCTTCTTGCTTTTGTCTAACTTCTTGACTAGCTTTTGGAAAAACAGGTTCATGGAATCAACGCAGCCAGCGCCTGCAATCAGAAGCGAGTAACCGGGCACTCTTGGGGCCGAGTGTGCGATCTTCGACCCGACTGTTTTGGACGCATTCCCATACGTAACTTGGGTGTCTGCGCCCATCAGCACGCCCCCGGCAAATCGAAAGCCTATGCCTATCGTCATGGGTTTCCTTCCGCTGCACACGGAGGGGGGTCTAATCCCACGCAACGGCTCAAAAGGATATACCCGCCGCCAACCAAGAGGCAACCTCCTCGGCTCTTCACCGGCATGGAAAACCCGGTATCCAATCGGACAATTTGGCCTCATGTTTTCTTCACCCCAGATGACGATTTTGCTTGACAAATGCTTGAGCGGTCATGCATAATTAGAACCATGAACAAGCTATCAAATAAGAAGCGCTCGCAAGTAATCGCTGCCCTCGTCGAGGGCAATTCCATCCGCGCCACATGCCGCATGGTCGGTGTGGCCAAGGGTACAGTTCTCACACTCTTGGCCGATATCGGTCGGGCATGTGCGGAATTTCATGACCGCACGATCCGCAATGTCAAGAGTCGCCGCATTCAGTGTGACGAGATTTGGTCGTTCTGCTATGCCAAGGAAAAGAATGTGCCCAAAGAAATGCAGGGGAAATTTGGGGTCGGCGACGTTTACACTTGGACGGCGATTGATGCCGATACCAAACTTGCAATCTCTTGGCTAGTCGGAAAACGCAGCGCCCGACATGCTAACGCCTTCATCTCTGACCTCGCCACCCGTCTAGCTAACCGCGTCCAACTCACCACGGATGGCTACCGGGTCTATCTGGACGCCGTGGAAGGGGCGTTTGGATGCGATGTTGACTACGCAACGCTAGTCAAACTGTACGGCGAAGATCGGTCTGAGGAAGTGCGGTACGGTCCCGCGAAGTGCATCGGAGCGCAGGCAGCGATTATTACGGGCCGCCCTGATCCAAGACACATTTCAACAAGTTACGTCGAGCGCCAGAATCTCACGATGCGCATGTCCATGCGCCGCTTTACCCGGTTAACCAATGCGTTCTCCAAAAAGATTGAGAACCTGATGCATGCGGTGGCGCTCCACTTCATGTACTACAACTTCTGCCGCATCCATCAAACGTTGCGCGTGACCCCTGCGATGGAGACAGGATTGACAGATCACATTTGGACTGTGGAAGATTTGATCGCCATGTTATAATGGGTATGGTTAGACGTGCTTCGGAGAGTGCTCCCAGTGGGGGTACTGGGCACGCCTGACAAGCGTTGAGGGTTGGTCACAGCCCCAGAGGTTCAAGTCCTCCACTCTCCGTTTGCTGCCCTCAATGCGAAAATAGGACTTGACATACAGTAGGCGAAATCCTACTATATCCTTGCTTGTCAGGCGTGCCCAAAGCACGCAAAACATTTGGGGCGGCCAGCGGGGCCGCCCTTCGTATTTGTCTCGCCCCTAGAATTTCAAATTGACCCACTACCTGCCCTTGCCGCAGTTTGCTTTTCTCCGGCGTGTTGGCTATTCTGCGCGAAGTTCAGCCGTGACAGCGACTCTTATGCCGAAGGCAAGCGTCGTAGCGGGAATCTCCCTGCTTTTTCTTGCTATCGTCTTCTTCGCCTTCAAATATTCCCGTACTCCGAAGCGCAGTAGCTTTCGTGCCTGCGGCTGGATCGGGCTTGGCATTATCCTGGTCGCAGAAGGCCTGCTCTTCTGGGGCAGCCGCTGGGTAGCGATCTTCATCACGCCTATCGCCTGGACGGGATACCTGCTGCTCATTGATGCTGCGGTCTGGAGTCTGCGCGGTGAATCCCGCCTGGGGAAAACTCCGGCGCACCTCTTCTCGCTCGCGTTTTGGTCAGTCCCTCTTTGGCTGATCTTTGAGGCTTACAACCTCCGGCTAGAGAACTGGACGTATGTGGGCTTACCCGAAAGCGTCCTGGTGCGCTGCGTCGGGTCCGTGTGGTCCTTCGCCACCATCTGGCCGGCGATTCTCGAGACCGCCGACCTTGTTGAAGCACTCGGCTTGTTTCGCTCGCACGCCGCACGCCGCACGAAGCTGAGTCCATCGGCTCACCTGAGCATTCTTCTCCTGGGACTTGTCCTTGTGACCGTTCCCCTACTTGTCCCAGCATCGCTTGGCCGCTACCTATTCGGCGCCATCTGGATAGCCTTCATCCT